>CANRZQ010000005.1 GCA_947644475.1 uncultured Muribaculaceae bacterium | reverse complement strand
AAATCTGATTTTCTCACCATGGCAAAGAATGCCACTGTCACCACTCTTTCGCGTGGGTCGCGGCGCACGGAGGAGAAAACGTGGAACTGCTCGAGGTACACCTCTTTAATTCCGGCTTCCTCGCGCAACTCGCGGCGGACACATTCTTCCACGGTTTCGTCGATGCGCATGAATCCGCCTGGAAGCGCCCACATGCCAAGGAAAGGCTGCACGCCTCTCTCAATCAGGAGCACATGGAGCGTGCGTCCGTCGAATCCGAATACCACACAGTCGGCCGTTAAAGCCGGGTGAGGATATTCATATTGATATGATTTTCGAGAGTTGTCGGGATTCATATTTATATAGTGTGTAAAAATTACACTGCAAAGATAAAGTGTATTTTTTACACTTCCAAATAAAATTGTGTATTTTTTACGCAAAAAAATGTTTTTTTTCAAAACTTGGGCTTAATAGCCAAAATTTCCGGCAAAAAGGCGTGAATGTACCAAAATTATTTTGTACTTTTGCAGACGAAAAACGAACTCTTATTAAATTATATATAATGGTAAGTTACAAAGACCTCGGCTTGGTGAATACACGCGACATGTTCGCCAAGGCTATCAAAGGCGGATATGCTATCCCCGCTTTCAACTTCAACAACATGGAGCAGCTTCAAGCCATCATCAAGGCTGCTTCTGAAGAAAAATCCCCCGTTATCCTCCAGGTATCGAAGGGCGCACGCAACTATGCCAACGCCACACTTCTCCGCTACATGGCTCAGGGTGCAGTAGAATATGCCAAGGAACTTGGCTGGGAACATCCTCAGATTGTTCTTCACCTCGACCACGGCGACTCTTTCGAACTCTGCAAAAGCTGCATCGACTCCGGTTTCTCTTCCGTTATGATCGACGGCTCACACCTTCCCTACGAAGAAAACGTGGCCCTCACCAAGAAAGTGGTTGACTATGCCCACCAGTTCGATGTAACTGTTGAAGGCGAACTCGGCGTTCTCGCCGGTGTTGAAGACGAAGTTTCTTCCGACCACCACACCTACACCGACCCCGAAGAAGTAATTGACTTCGCTACCCGCACAGGCTGCGACTCCCTCGCTATCTCTATCGGTACTTCTCACGGTGCATACAAGTTCACCCCCGAACAGTGCACACGCAACGCCGAAGGCAAACTCGTTCCCCCGCCCTTGGCATTCGACGTGCTCGACGCCGTTATGGAAAAACTTCCCGGCTTCCCCATCGTTCTCCACGGCTCTTCTTCTGTTCCCCAGGAATATGTCGACATCATCAACACTCATGGTGGCCAACTTCCCGATGCAATCGGTATTCCCGAAGAACAACTCCGCAAAGCCGCCAAGAGCGCAGTTTGCAAAATCAACATTGACTCCGACAGCCGTCTTGCCATGACTGCCGCTGTACGCAAAGTCTTCGTTGACAAACCCGGTGAATTCGACCCCCGCAAATACCTCGGCCCGGCCCGCGACGAAATGGAAAAACTCTACAAGCACAAAATCGTCAACGTGCTTGGCTCCAACGGCAAGGCTGAATAATCTCAGTTACTGACAACAATAAGCAACTCGCATCCGTCAAAGGGTGCGAGTTTTTTAATAGACAAATAAAATATGATAATAAAATGCCGTTTGATTCCGGACGGGATATGTGTTAATATTTTTGGCACGTTATGGACAAGAGATGCCTCATGGATAGACAGGTATGTCATCAACCATGAGCGTATTCACACGGCTCAGCAGCGTGAATTGCTGTTCATTCCCTTCTACATTATATATGTAATTGAATGGCTGATGCGGCTGGCGCAATACCGAAACCGGAATGATGCTTATTTAAACATTTCTTTTGAGCGCGAGGCGTATGCCAATGGCAAAAATCTTTCTTACCTTGCTAACAGGAAACTGTATTCCTGGCGATACTATTTAAAAAAGTGAGTATCGTTTTAATTCAAAGGGGTCATATGGTAGCCGAGGCGATGGAGTTCGATTGCGGCACCGTAGAAATAGAGTTTCAGCAGGCAGCGGATGTAGGCAAAATATGCTGTGGGAGTGCCCGGCTCGATGCCTTCGTGTATTAGAAGCGCATGAACCATTTCTGCGGCATCGCCAATCAGGCGGGATGTGGCTTCGGCCTGTTTGGCGTCGAGTTTGAGGATGTCCTCGCAGATATGCTCGTCGAGGTTGTCGTATCCGCGTGCATTGACAAGCACGGCATACAGGTTCTCAAATTGGGAATATGTGTCCCAGTCGTCATCCCACATTCGGGCCACGGCCATGCCGATAAACATCATCCAGCCAAGTGATACGGTAGGATAATTCTGAAATTCGCGGATTCCGTCGGGAAGATATTTGGCGCAGATTTGGTCGCCTTTCTCTGTAATATCGGGTGATGCTCCGGGTATTTTGTCGATTTCGCCTTTTGAAAGGAGGAAATTGTAGAGAGCGTCGCCTATTCGTGTTTCAAATTTGTCGAGATATTCTTGGTCCATGATTCAGGGGATATAAAGCCCTCCGGCACGATAGGGTGCAGGAGGGCATAATGTTGATTTATGATGCAAATTAGCCTTGATGGGCGGGGCGAAGCAGGTCGTTGACGGTCTTTACAGGGTTGAACGACGCGCCGGGGACCTCGACAAAGATAGTGAGCCAGTTGCTCATTGCTCCGTTCCAGAGCCCGGGGAGTTCGAGGGCGCGGAGTTCGCGTCCTCCAAGCGATTTAGAAGAGATAAAGCCGGTTTCGGGGTCGACATATTCCGGGAGGTTGAATTTGTCGCCGTCGATGTTTCGGATATAGCATACGAGATCTACCGGATTGAAGTGTGTGGCCTGCGACATTATGTTCTTGTATTCATCGACAGAAGTGTCGATCTGGGTGGATTCAAGAATCTGCGGGGACGCAGTGCCGTCGGGGTTGTATGCGATGAACGGGCCGCCGCCGGGTTCGCCCTCGTTGCGTACCATGCCGCATACGCGCAGCGGACGGTTGAGCAAGCCGATAAGCAGGGCGGCAAGTTCGTCGCCTTTGAGGGTGTCGAATTTATCGTAGGAAATTGAGAATGTCGATTTTAAGAATTCAACGATTGCTGAGAGGAGTTCCTCATCGCGGGCGCCCTCGCGGAGAGCGCGGAGATATTCTTCAACCTTGTCGTGGGCAAGGATAAGCGTGCCGGCGAGCATTTTCTTAGAGTGTACGGTTGCGGCGCGTTGGGAATCCGGCACGACATTGTCGATGTTTTTGATAAACACTACTGTGGCGTCGATGTCGTTGAGGTTTTCAATCAATGCGCCATGGCCGCCGGGACGGAATACGAGATTCCCATTATCGTCGCGGAATGGCGTGTTGTCGAGAGCGGCGGCAATAGTGTCGGTCGATGGTTTTTGCTCCGATGTCGACACGTTATATTTGAGGCCGGTAGCATTCTCAAACTTTGGAATGGCAACGGCGAGTTTATCGGCAAACAAGTCTTGGTGGGCTGCCGATACTGTGAAATGCAGATTTACCTTACCATCGACAGCGGCAGTCTGCGCGCCCTCCATGAGTTGTTCTTCAAGCGGGGTGCGTACCGTTCCGTCGGGGTAGCGGTGGAACGACAGCACGGCTTTGGGCAGGTTGCCGTAATTCAGCCCTTCCGGAAGAATAATGGCCGCGATAATATCCTTATATCTCTTTTCGTCGAGGAGGCTGTGTATGTTTTTGCCATGGAGGTTCACGACAACACGGTTGAGTTCGTCGTAGAAAGGAGTCTTGTCGATTGACGCGATGAGGTTGGCCACGTCAGAGCCTTCTGCTGGGATGTTGTCTTCCCCGTTGACAAAGGCGAACAGAGCCTTGAACATACGCGAGGCCGCACCGGAGGCGGGAACGAATTTGCAGACAGAGCCACCGTCGGCAAGGAATCGGTTCCAGCGGTCGACGGCGAGGTCCTGTTGGGCGCCGGAGAGTTGCATTATGCCTTCACCCACCTTGGCGGATGCTTTGAGGCGAAGATAAGGAAAGCCGGTGGCGAAGCGTGCAAGTTGCGCCTCGACCGTCGATTGGGCTATGCCCTTTTGTTTAAGCAGGTCTAAGTCTTTTTGTTCGAGCATATTGTGAGGTATTAGTATTTAGTATAAGTTTAAAAGTATTAGTTATAAGTTATGAAGTAGGATAGGGTATTGTTTAGGGAATCAGTTTGTCATACGTTTTATCAGGTTGTAGGCCGATACGATGCCGAGTTCGCCGGATTTCGACAGGTCGGCAATGCCGGCGGCGCGGTTGCCAAGACGCAGATAGATGTATCCGCGGTTGTAGAATGCCTCGCCCATATCCGGCTGTAACTCGATAGCCCGGGTATAGGCTGCCAAGGCAGAGGTGAGGTCGCCCATCTCGAAGAGAATGTTGCCTTTGTTGAACCATGCCATGGCTGTCATGGGTGACAGTTCAATAGCACGGTCGAAATCGGCAAGGACGTCGGCCAGCGGTGCCACTTGCGGCATATGTGGCGTGTTGTCTTTTTCCGGCGTGACGGGGTCGGGTAGGGTGGACGCAAGATAACGCACTTGTCCGCGCAGGAAATATGCGGGGGCAAAATCAGGCGTGAGGCTGATTGCGCGGTCTAAATCAGAAACCGCGGCGGCGTAATTCCTTACGGTCATGAAGTCCATGGCACGTCCGATGTAATCGATAGCGCGAGGTTCGTGGGTAGAGAGATAGGAGTTGTAATAATCTATTGAGGAAAAGTGCCGCTGTATTATTTCCGGATCGGACAGCATCGGAGGATGTGACGTTACCACCACGAGAAAACGGAGCATACGGGTGGCATTAAGTTGGTCGACCTCCTTTATATAATATGTGTTGCGGCGGAGTTCGGATGGCGAGTCGTAGTATGACAGTTGCATCAAGGGCTCAATCTCGACATTTATGTCTCGATTCTGTACTTTTCCGCGGATTGCCGAATTGTTGTATTCCTGAGCCATGTCGGTATTGTTCTCAATAGTGAGAAGCGAGCGGAACCGGCGTGATGTTTCCTCGTCCTCCGACAAGGATTCAGGCGCAGAGTCGGAGTTTGTCGCGGATTTTGCAAGAGCGACAGCCTTTTTGTAGTCGGCCTGCGCGTGCGCCATCTCTCCTTTTCCCCGCATGAATTCCGAACGGAGGTAATATGCGCCTGAAAAATCGGGGAAACGGTCGATAAGGCGGTTTACATCAGATATGGCATCGTCGAAACGATGTTTTTCTCCGTAAATCACGGCGCGGTTGTAAAGGGCGCGGTAATTGTCCGGGTCAAGAGAGAGCAGGGTATCGTAGTCGCGGAGGGCTTTGTCGTTGTCGCCAACTTCCATTTCGAGCAATCCGCGGTTGAAAAGGGCTACAGGATTGAGGGGCTCGAGTTGGATGGCATAGTCGTAGTCGGCCATTGCGCCAAAATAGTCGTCGAGCGAGTATCGGAGGAAAGCGCGGTTGATATACAGTCCGGCAAGGCGAGGCTCGAGTTTCACCGCCTCGTTCATGTCGGCAAGCGCGGCCGAATAATCCTTTTTGCTGTTGATGGCGATATCGGCACGCAGAATATAAGCGTTGAGAATGTTTCGGTTTATGCCGAGTGCTTTGTCGATATCGGCGGAAGCGGCTGTCGTGTCGGCCATTGCAAGCCGAAGTTTGGCTCTGCCTATGTAGCCGTTGTCAAATCCGGGATAATATTTTAGAAGTTCGGCGAACGAGGAGTCGGCTTGCTCGTATTTTTCGCTGTCGGTAAGTGCAAGCGAGCGGTTGAACATTATCTGGCGGTTGCGAGGCAGGAGGCGCAGAGCCTCGTTATAGTCGGATATCGCGCCGTCATTGTTTTCAAGATTCTGTCGTGCTACGCCACGAACCTCCCAGGCATCGGTAAGAAACGGATTAAGGTCGATGGCCTTTGCCGCATCGGCCTCGGCTCCGGCGAAATCGTCAAGGTTGATTTTTGCAATGGCTCGCATCAGGTACGGCTGTGCGAGATATGGTTTAGCCTGGATGGCTTGGTTGAAGTACTGGATCGACAGCATATAGTCTTCAAAATACAGCGCATTTTGCCCTATGCGCATTACCTGCTCGGTGTTGACCTGGGCGGATGTTGCGGCGCAGGTTGCAAATCCTGTCAGGGCCAAGATATATTTTAGAAGTCGATTCATAACACAAAGGTAATAAATTTTTCGGTTAGGGAAAAATTTATTACCTTTTTATATATTAAAATGAATGCTGTCGGCGGTGCTTTCGCTATTTGCGGCGTGCTGCTCCCTTGGCGGTGAATCCATGGGCGAGGATATAGTCTTTCACTTCCTGGAAGAGGTCGGTGGCAAATACAAAATCATTGAGGGCTTCGGATGTGGTTGCGAAAATCTCTTTCATGTTGCCTGCCCACTCGCGGTGGCCTTTGTAAATGAAAACAATATTCTCGCCTATGCCGAGCACCGAGTTCATGTCGTGAGTGTTGATCACGGTGGTTATATTGTATTCGTGGGTGATGTCGCTGAGCAGTTCGTCGATCACGATAGATGTCTTTGGGTCGAGGCCCGAGTTTGGCTCGTCGCAAAACAGGTATTTTGGATTCAGCGCGATGGCTCGTGCTATTGCGGCGCGTTTTTGCATGCCGCCGGATATTTCTGAGGGATATTTGTTCTCGGCGCCTTGCAGGTTGACGCGTTCGAGGCAAAACATGGCCCGGTCGCGTATCTCTCCGCGCGTCATGTCGGTGAACATCACAAGCGGAAACATAACGTTGCCAAGCACGGTCTCGCTGTCGAACAGGGCGGACCCTTGGAACAGCATGCCGATTTCCTTGCGCAATTCTTTCATCTGCTCTGCCGACATGTCGAGGGTGTTGCGCCCGTCGAACAGAATCTGTCCTTTCTCAGGGCGCAAAAGGCCAACAAGCGACTTCATCAGCACGGTCTTGCCCGATCCGCTTTGCCCAATGATGAGGTTGGTTTTCCCGGTCTCGAATGTGGCGTTAATATCGAAAAGCACCGTTTTGTCGTCGAACGACTTTGTGACATTTTTTACCTCAATCATTGCAGCAGAAGTTTTGTTAGGATTACGTCGAAAAGAAGAATGAGTATCGAGCTGGATACTACGCCGTCGGTCGACGCCTTGCCCACGTCGAGTGCTCCGCCTTTTACGTAGTAGCCGTAAAATGATGCGACGGAGGCGATGATGTAGGCAAAGAAAAGCGACTTAATCAAGCCGTACCATACATACCATTCGATGAACATGGCCTGCAAGCCGTAGACATATTTTGATACGGTGATAATATCTGTGAACACGGCCACGAGATAGCCGCCGACAATTGATGTGCCCATGCAGAGGATTACAAGTATCGGCATGAAAAGCACGAAAGCCACGATTTTGGGAAGCACGAGATAGTTGGCTGAGTTCACGCCCATAATCTCGAGTGCGTCGATTTGCTCGGTGACGCGCATCGTGCCTATTTCCGACGCGATGTTCGACCCGACCTTTCCCGCAAGGATAAGGCACAGGATGGAGTTGGAAAACTCAAGCAGCACGATGTCGCGCGTAGCCAGGCCGACAGAATAGGCCGGAATCAATGGCGACGTGGTGTTGAGTTGCATCTGGATGGCGATAACCGCGCCTATGAAAACGGAGATTACCAGTACGAGGGGAATGGAGTCGATGCCAAGTTTCGACACTTCGCCTACGGTGCGTTTTCCAAACACCGCCCAGCGGTCGGGGATTGAGAAAACCCGTTTTGTAAAAAGGCAATACTTGCCGAATGTGGCCAGAGAGTCTATGAAAATCATCTTTTGTTCAAACTTTGCGGCATTAATGACAAACAATACGTTGTCATTCATCCGATTTGGCACAAAAGTACAAAAAAACTAAGGAATGGACAAGAAAATGGCAATTCTTGTTGATAACTTTTCGTGGGAGAGGAAAAATCTTGAAGGAAATAATTCGTACCTTTGCCCGGTAAATCACCAAAAATAGAACCCGATGTTTCGTAAGGGAAAATTATATTTTAGATATGGCACAATGGGGTCGGCAAAAACGGCTCTTCTGCTAACCACAGCCTATAATTTTGAAGAGCGCAAGATGAGTTATCTTTGCCTTAAACCTGTTGTCGATACCCGTGACCATGACAATGTGATAGCGTCGCGCATCGGGATTCGGCGCGAGTGCCAATGGATTTTTCATGACACCGACCTCTATGCGCTTGCCAAGGCGCGCTATAAGGAGAAAAGCGAATTTATCCAATGGTATCTTATCGACGAGGCTCAATTCCTTACCGAGGCGCAGGTCGACCAGCTTGCGCGAATCGTTGACGATTTCGGAAGCAATGTGATATGCTATGGATTGCGAACGGATTTTCAAAGTCATCTTTTTGAAGGCTCCCGGCGGCTTTTTGAAATAGCCGACACAATCGACGAGATAAAATCCACATGCAATTGCGGCCGCAAGACCATTATAAATGCCCGTATCGACGGCAATGGCGATTTTGTCGAGGAGGGTGAGCAGGTAGAGATCGGCGGCGACGACCGCTATGTGGCGGTGTGCCGGAAATGCTGGCGCAATAAACGTATCGAGCAGGCCTCGCGTGTGGCACTGCCGCTTTTCGAGGAAAGCATGCCGGAAGATGCGGAAGGACGCGGATGCGTACAATAAACAAGAGCACCGTCCGTTATAATAAAATATGAGACGACTCATTATTATATTAACATGCATTATCATGTGGATGTGTGTGCCGGCGCAGGACGGGTCGGTGGCATACAATTTCTTGAATATACCGATGTCGAACCGCATCTACGGCCTCGGAGGCGTGAATATCAGCCTTGTTGATGACGATATATCCACCATCGACCAGAATCCCGCTCTTCTCGGAGGCGAGATGAGCGGCCAGGTGTCGCTGTCGTACATGCGCTATCTCGGCAGCAGCAATTTTGCGGGCCTGCGCTACGGCCACTCGGCCGGCGAACGCGGTGCATGGGCGGCGGCAATACAATACTTCGGCTATGGCTCCATGACCGAAACCGATGTCGACGGCACAATCCTCGGGTCTTTTTCTCCTCAGGATGTCGCATTTATGGGCGCGTATTCGCATGATATCACCGACCGGCTTCGGGGTGGCGTGAATTTGAAGATGATTTATTCCGGTTACGCCGATTACAGTGCATTTGCCGTTGCAACGGATCTTGGCCTGAATTATTATGATCCTGAGAGAGACTTGTCGCTGTCGCTTGTAGCAGCCAATCTTGGCGGCCAGGTCAAACGATTCAATGAAAGTTACGACCGTTTGCCCATTGATTTGCGTTTGGGCTGGAGCCAGACGTTTGGCTCGTTCCCTGTCCGTTTTTCAATTACGGCATGGAATCTTACAAAGTGGAATCTGCCATATTATGAGACAGGCGACGGCACATCCGCTGAAAAATTTGAAAAGAAAGACTCGTTCAGTTCCAATCTTTTCAGGCACCTTGTCTTTGGCGCCGATCTTGTGGCGTCTCAAAACTGGTATCTCGGATTGGGCTATAACTACAAGACACGCACTGATATGAGCACCTACTCGCGGTCGTTCCTGTCGGGATTCTCGCTTTCGGGCGGTATCCGTGTAAAGTCGTTTGGCGTTGGCATTGCCTTCGCGCAGCCGCATACCGGTGCCACCACATTTATGTTCAACCTTTCCTGTTCACTCAACGAATTGATAAGATGAAACTAATCACAATAGCCATCGACGGCTATTCATCGTCGGGCAAAAGCACAATGGCGCGCCAACTGGCAGGCCGTATCGGATACCGTTATATCGATTCCGGCGCCATGTATCGCGCAGTCACTCTCTATGCTATCGAGAATGGATTAATCTCTGCGGCCGGAGAAGCCGACGTCGCGGCAATTGAAAAGGCCCTGCCCGGCCTTGTCATTGATTTTGCGGTGCAGCCCGACGGGTCGCAGCATACAATGTTGTGCGGCCGTGATGTCGAGACGGAGATACGCCAGTTGTATGTGTCAAGCCACGTGTCGACAATCGCCGCCATTCCTGCCGTGCGTCATGCCTTGGTAGATATGCAGCAAAGGCTTGGCGCGGGAAAAGGAATCGTGATGGACGGCCGCGACATAGGAACAACTGTGTTCCCGGACGCCGAATTGAAAATTTTTGTCGATGCCTCTGCGCAGACAAGGGCCCAGCGTCGTTTCACGGAGCTGGTGGCGAAAGGCGATGCCATCACTTTTGAGGAAGTGCTTGCCAATGTGGTGCATCGTGACCATATCGATGAGACACGTGCGGAAAGTCCTCTGCGACGCGCCGACGATGCCATAAGCCTCGATAATTCCACAATGACAAAAGAAGAACAGGACGCATGGCTCCTCGAACAATATAATCGGGTGGCAAATGTCTGAGCGCAAGACGGAAATAGAGATTGATCCCAATTCCGGCTTCTGCTTCGGGGTGGTCACAGCCATAGCCAAGGCGGAGGAGGAGCTGAAAAAGTCCGGGAGGCTGTATTGCCTGGGCGATATAGTGCATAATTCAGACGAGGTGGAGCGTCTCAGAAGGTCGGGGCTCGTGACCATCACCCATGAGCAGCTTGCCGGTCTTCATGATGTGAAGGTGCTTCTTCGGGCCCATGGCGAGCCTCCGGAGACATACGAGACGGCCCGGCGAAACAACATCGAGATAATAGACGCCACATGCCCGGTTGTACTTCGTTTGCAACAGCGCATAAAACAGACATATGATTCCGACCCGGCCCGGCCGCAGATCGTGATATACGGCAAAATCGGTCATGCAGAGGTCAATGGCCTCGTGGGGCAGACCCGTGGGGAGGCTACGGTGGTAGAGCATCTCGACCAGCTGTCGAAAGTTGATTTCTCACGCGACATAGCCCTCTATTCCCAGACTACAAAATCCCTTGAAGGATTCCGGGAGATGATAAATACCATCAGTGGCCGGATTGCGCCCGGGGTAAAATTCAGTTATTATGACACGATATGCCGCCAGGTTGCAAACCGCACCGAGCATTTGCGCCGTTTCGCGGCCGAGCATGAGGTGGTGCTATTCGTTGCCGGTGCCAAAAGCAGCAATGGCCGCATTTTGTTCGACCATTGCCGGCGTGTCAATCCCCGCACCTACATGCTGTCAAATCCGTCGGAACTTACTCCCGAGATGACGGCAGATGCCGGCTCTATCGGCATCTGTGGCGCGACATCCACGCCCAGATGGCTGATGGAGGCCGTGGCAAACCGCCTGCGGGAAGAGGAGCGTTGATATTCACGCGGCGAAAAAAATTTGTAAAATATTTGGGATTAATGTAAAGTTTTCATATTTTTGCAAAAAGATTGTTTGGCGCCTTGTGAAATATGTTAAAAAATCTAAAAATATGCTGCGCTTTCAATTTTGTGGTTAAATATTTATGAACAAAATAATAATATCGGACATTCAACTATAAACGACGCATAATTTTTTAATACATTCTCACTTATTCAACTATTTCCGTGCCGAGAGGCAACTATTAATTGTAGTCTGAATTTTTATCTATCAAAAACCTATCATGGACAACAACCCTACAACACCAGAAGAAAAGAAACCGAAACGCCCGCGTATCGGTGCGAATCGCACATCATATAATTTCGAAGGCCAACAGCATGAGGCCTCCGCTTCTGCCGAAGGCTCCGAAGGACAGTCGGCAGGCACATACCAACGTCGTCCCTACGACCGCCAAGGCGGCTATCAGCAGCGCCAGGGCGGATATCAGCAACGCCAGGGCTACCAGCCCCGTCAGCACTATTATCAGAACCCCGACCAGCAGGATTCCGGAGCATCGGACCACAACACCGGCGAAGCAGGCATGCAGTCGGAAGGTGGCTATCAGGGTGGCTACCAGCAACGCCAAGGCGGCTACCAGCAGCGTCAGGGCGGCTATCAGCAACGTCAAGGCGGCTACCAGCAGCGTCAGGGCGGTTATCAGCAACGCCAAGGCGGCTATCAGCAGCGTCAAGGCGGATACCAGCAACGTCAGGGCGGCTACCAGCAGCGTCAAGGCGGCTATCAGCAGCAAGACAATGGCGAATATCAAGACGGCGGCTATCAGCAGCGTCAGGGCGGCTATCAGCAACGCCAAGGCGGATACCAACAGCGTCAGGGCGGTTATCAGCAACGCCAGGGCGGCTATCAGCAGCGTCAAGGCCAGAACGGCGGCTATCAGCAACGCCAAGGCGGCTATCAGCAGCGTCAAGGCCAGAACGGAGGATATCAACAGCGTCAAGGCGGCTATCAGCAACGCCCGGGCGGCTATCAGCAGCGCGGTCAGCAACGCGGCGCTTTCCCCGGCAAGGGAAAGAGTTTTGTGCCTCGTCCTCGTCCCGTGGAATACGAAATGCCTATTCCGGATCCAAATGAAAAGATTCGTCTTAACAAATTCATGGCCAATGCGGGAATATGCTCGCGTCGTGAAGCCGACGAATTTATCCAGCAGGGTCTTGTAAAAGTCAATGGCGAAGTTGTGACAGAACTCGGAACCAAGATTTCACATTCCGATGTTGTGGAATACGATGAAAAGGTAATTGCGCTCGAACGCAAGACTTATATCCTCCTCAATAAGCCAAAGGATTGTGTGACAACTTCCGACGACCCCAACGGACGCATGACAGTAATGGACCTTGTAAAAGGCGCATGTAACGAACGAATCTATCCGGTTGGACGCCTCGACAGAAACACTACCGGTGTGCTCCTGCTCACAAACGATGGCGACCTCGCGTCGAAACTTACTCATCCGAAATATACCAAGAAAAAGATATACCACGTATGGACCGACCGTGACATATCCGAGGAAGACATGCAGCGCATCGCCGACGGTATTGAACTGGAAGACGGCGAAATCCATGCCGACGCAATATCGTATGCCACGGAAACCGACCGCAACCAGGCTGGTATTGAAATACACTCGGGCCGTAACCGAATTGTTCGACGCATCTTCGAATCGCTCGGCTACCACGTGACAAAACTTGACCGTGTATATTTCGCCGGCCTTACGAAAAACAACTTGCCCCGCGGACGTTGGCGCTATCTTACACAAGAAGAGGTTAACTTCTTGAAAATGGGCAGTTTCGAATAAATAATGACAGATAATTGTCGGGACATACGTAAAAAAACGTGTGTTCCGGCAAATTTCAGTTTTATTGCCTAATCCGATTGATAAAAACAATAATCAAACATAAGGTATCGAAAAATGGAACCATGAGGCCATGAAATTCCATAACCGTGCCTAATAAACTATACATAACAATGCAACATGTGAAAATAGCCCGGATTTTTGCCGACCCGCAAGAACACATTGGCAAGAACGTCGAGGTGAAAGGATGGGTCCGCACCCGTCGCGGCAACAAGCAAGTGCAATTTGTGGCGCTCAACGACGGCTCGACAATCAACAATCTTCAGATTGTGTTCGATATGTCGAAATTCACCGATGATGAAATGAAACAGATCACCACCGGTGCTTCACTCCGTGTCACCGGTACTCTTGTAGAATCGATGGGCAAGGGGCAGGTTTGCGAAGTCCAGGCCGCCGAGTTTGAGGTATATGGCACAGCCGACCCCCTCACATATCCATTGCAGAAAAAAGGCCATACGCTGGAATTCCTCCGTGAGAAAGCGCATTTGCGTCCGCGCACAAATACGTTTGGCGCAGTTCTGCGCGTGCGCTCGGCATTGGCATTTGCAATCCATAAATTTTTCAACGAAAAAGGTTTCTTCTATCTTCATACTCCGCTTATCACAGCCAGCGACTGTGAAGGCGCCGGGGCTATGTTCCAGGTCACTACCTTGCCTTTGAGCAATCTGCCCAAGACCGATGATGGCCAGGTGGATTATTCCCAGGACTTTTTCGGCAAGCCCACCGCACTCACTGTTTCAGGCCAGCTCGAGGGTGAACTTGGAGCAACGGCTCTTGGTGAGATATACACATTTGGCCCCACATTCCGTGCCGAGAATTCCAACACTCCGCGCCACCTGTCTGAATTCTGGATGATTGAGCCGGAGATGGCGTTTTACGATATCAACGACAATATGGCCCTCGCCGAGGAATTCATAAAATACTGTATCACTTATGCCCTCGACCACTGCAAGGACGACATCGCTTTCCTTGCAAAGATGTACGACGAGGACCTCGAGAATCGCCTCCGTTTTGTCGTGAACAACGATTTCGTGCGCCTCACCTATACCGAGGGCGTGAAGATTCTTGAAGAATCAGGCCATAAGTTCGAGTTCCCGGTTTATTGGGGAGCCGACCTTCAGAGCGAGCATGAACGCTTCCTCGTGGAAGAACATTTCAAGAAACCGGTCATCCTTACCGATTATCCGAAGGAAATCAAGGCTTTCTATATGAAGTAGAATGAGGACGGCAAGACAGTGCGTGCCATGGATGTGCTTTTCCCGAAAATCGGTGAAATCATCGGTGGCTCCGAGCGCGAGGCCGACTTCGATAAACTCAACAAACGAATTGAGGAACTTGATATCCCGATGAAAGACATGTGGTGGTATCTCGATACACGCCGGTTCGGTTCTGTGCCCCATTCAGGATTCGGCCTTGGTTTTGAACGTCTGGTCCTCTTCGTTACCGGCATGACCAATATCCGCGACGTGATTCCTTTCCCGCGCACGCCCAAAAATGCTGAATTCTAAGCAACATACTAATTTTTCGAAATAACAGATGAATATATCATATAACTGGCTGAAACGCTATCTTGATTTCACGCTTAGCCCGGAAGAAGTTGCCGCTGCGCTTACTTCTATTGGCCTCGAAACAGGTTCTGTTGAGCGTGTGGAATCCATAAAGGGTGGCCTGCGAGGCATTGTCATCGGCAAAGTGCTTACTTGTGTCGAGCATCCCGACAGCGACCACTTGCATATCACCACTTGCGACCTTGGCGACGGAACCCCTACCCAGATTGTGTGCGGCGCGCCTAATGTGGCTGCCGGACAAACTGTTGTAGTGGCCACCGTCGGAGCCAAACTCTACGATGATGAGAAAGAATTCACCATCAAAAAGTCCAAAATACGTGGTGTAGAGTCCTTCGGCATGATTTGTGCAGAAGATGAAATTGGGATAGGCGCAAGTCACGATGGCATCATGGTGCTCGATGGCGATGTTGCCCCGGGCACCCCTGCTTCGGAATATTTCAATATCAAGGACGATTATGTGCTCGAGGTCGACCTTACCCCCAACCGTGTGGACGCTGCCTCTCATTATGGTGTGGCACGCGACCTTGCCGCATGGCTTGATTGCCATGCGGAGCACTCCGGGCTTCATCGTCCGTCGGTCGAGGCATTTGCGGTAGACCGCCCCGAAGACCGCGGTGTTATCGTTGAGGTTGACGATTCCGAAGGCTGCCCCCGCTATTGCGGTCTGACAATTCGCGGTGTGAAAGTTGGCCCGTCGCCCGACTGGCTTGCCGACTCGCTCCGCACCATAGGAATGCATCCTATCAACAATATTGTCGACATAACCAATTTCCTGCTCCATTCATTCTGTCAGCCCCTTCACTGTTTCGATGTCTCGAAAATAAAAGGCGAGAAAATCGTAGTGCGTTCGTGTCTGGCAGGCACCAAGTTCACTACGCTCGATGGCGTGGAACGCACTCTCGATCAGGCCGATTTGATGATTTGCAATGCAGAAGCCCCCATGTGCATTGCCGGCGTTTTTGGCGGCCTTGATTCAGGCGTGACAGAAAGCGCCACGGATATTTTCCTCGAAAGCGCATATTTCAATCCTACACGCGTGCGCAAGACTGCCCGGCGTCATGGATTGAACACCGATGCCTCCTTCCGTTTTGAACGTGGCGTCGATCCTAACGAAACGATGTATGTCCTCAAACTTGCGGCTATGCTTGTGAAGGAAGTTGCGGGAGGCGAAATCGTCGGACCGGTATTCGACGTGAAATCCCGCGAATTCCCCCCGTTCGATGTCGAACTTTCCTATGCCCAAATCAACGGGCTTGTTGGCAAAGACATCCCGGCAGAAACGGTCGACTCGATACACAAATCATTGGAAATAGAAATCGCCGACAAGAAAGAGGGCGTGCTCTCGCTGAAAGTTCCCACTTATCGTGTCGACGTGCAGCGTCCGTGCGATGTAATAGAGGATATCCTCCGCATCTATGGATATAATAATGTAGAGATGCCTGCGTCGCTCCACGCTTCGCTGTCATTCAAGACTCCCGTTGATGCGTCCGACGACTTCCGTCGGCTCATTTGTCAGCAACTTACAGGCCTCGGATTTAATGAGATTCTCAACAACTCGCTCACGGCCGAGCGTTATTACACCGATCTTGAATCGCTCCCTGCCGCCCGTTGCGTGAAATTGCTGAATCCTTTGAGCCAGGACCTCAATGTGATGCGCCAGTCGCTTATATTCGGCGGTTTGGAATCTATGGCACATAATATCAACCGTAAGTCCCCCGACTTGATGTTCTATGAATTCGGAAATGTTTATTTCCGCAATCCCGAAGCGCAGATATCCGGTGATAAACCCCTTGCGCCTTTCTCCGAAGAGATGCATCTCGGCATATGGCTTACAGGCAACATGCGTCCGGCCAACTGGGCCCGGCAGTGCTGCACCTCGTCGTTCTTCGATATCAAGGCTGTGGTTTCCAATGTATTTGCCCGCCTTGGCATCAGCGAGCGTGAGATAGAGTTGAAAAAAGGCTCATCCGACCTATTCCTGTCATCGCTTTCAATCACTACTCGTTCCGGCAAAACGCTTGGCGAGATGGGTGTTGTAAGCAAGGCCGTCGCTAAATCGGCCGACGTGAAGGCAGAGGTTTATTATGCCGAACTCAATTGGGATGTTATCATGGGTCTTGCAGCCGGCCGAAATGTAACATACACTCCGCTGCCAAAGACACAGCCTGTGAAACGCGACCTTGCCCTGCTCATCGATTCCGCAGTAACAATGGAACAAATTGAGCAAGTTGTAAGAAAGTCGGAAAAACGGTTGTTGCGCTCGGTCGAACTGTTCGACGTTTACGAGGGCAAGAATCTCCCCGAAGGCAAAAAATCTTACGCCATATCAATTGCCCTGCAAGACGATGAAAAGACGCTTCAGGACAAATATATCGACCAGGTCATGTCGCGTATAATCGACAATCTCAAAAAGCAACTTTCTGCCGAGTTGCGCTAATCTTGCAAACAAAGCAAATATAATAATACATCCAACCAAAACCAATCTCAATATATGGGAAGAGCTTTTGAATATCGCAAAGCACGAAAACTTAAACGCTGGGGCAACATGTCCCGCACATTCACTCGTATCGGTAAGGAAATAACAATAGCAGCGAAAGCCGGCGGCCCCGATCCTTCGACCAACCCGCGTCTCCGTGCGCTGATGCAGAACGCCAAGGCTGCCAATATGCCTAAGGACACGGTTGAACGCGCTATCAAGAAGGCTACCGACAAAGACGCAGGCGACTTCAAGGAAATCACCTATGAAGGATATGGCCCCCATGGCATCGCTATCTTCGTGGAAGCCGCAACAGACAACAATACACGCACAGTAGCCAACATCCGTTCGTATTTCAACAAACACGGAGGCTCACTTGGCACTCAGGGCTCGCTCACATTCCTTTTCGAACATAAGTCTGTATTCAAAATCAAGCCCAAGGATGGAGTAAGCCTCGAAGACCTCGAACTCGAACTCATCGATTACGGAGTCGACGAACTCGAACATGATGAAGACGAAATCGTGCTTTACGGTGCTTTTGAAGAATATGCAAACATTCAAAAATACCTTGAAGACAACGGATTCGAGATTGTCTCATCTGAATTCGAACGCATCCCCAACGATCTCAAGGATGTTACACCCGAAGAACGCGAAAGCGTCAACAAACTTCTTGAGAAGATTGAGGAAGACGAAGACGTGCAAAACGTTTTCCACAATATGCGTGAAGAACCGGATGAAGAATAATTTTGTTTACTAAATATAGTTAATAATTGGCATCCTCATTTTAACCAAATAAATAATAATTATGAAAAAATTGATCGCAGAAGGCGTAGGCACTATGTTCCTCGTGCTTCTTGCATGCGGCAGTGCCGTACTTGCAGGCCCCACTATCGGTGTTCTTGGCATCGGTATATGTTTTGGCCTTGTTTTAATTTGCCTTTGCTATGCCATCGGCAATATATCAGGATGCCATGTGAATCCGGCCGTGTCGTTTGGCATGTGGATTGCCGGACGAATGAAAACCGGTGAGTTCATCGGCTATGTTGTGGCCCAGCTCATTGGTGCCACTATCGGCGCGGCCTTCCTCTATGCTCTGTCAGAAATGGGCGCAGGCTTCAATTACGGAGGCATAACCGAGGCGAGCGGCAATGCCATTGCGGCTAATGTGCTTCAGCCCGGTGCCACATCCGGCATGGCTCTCCTTACCGAAGGCTTGCTCACTTTCTTCTTCGTTTTCGTAATTCTTGCCGCCACTGATGCAAAGAAAGGCGCAGGTAAATTTGCCGGCCTTGCCATTGGTATCGCACTCGGCCTTGTCAATATCGTAGGTATTCCTGTCGACAATTGCTCGGTAAACCCGGCCCGTTCGTTCGGTCCTGCCGTATTCTCTCCCAACGCATGGGGCGATTTCTGGATTATGGTAGTTGGCCCGCTTGTAGGCGCCGCTGTTGCTGTGCTCTGCTGGAAAGCCATTGCCGGCACAGACAAGAATTCCGTTGAATAAGAGTTCTTCTAACACTAAATAATCAACCGGGGAGCCGTCTTCACGACGAAGGCGGCTCCCCATCTTTAATTTGCAGACTTCCTATGAACGACCCGTTGCCTCATTCCAAGCCTCATTATCACCTCATCGATGGACTTCGTGGGGTGGCTGCCATTATGGTTGTGATTTACCATCTGGGAGAAGGGTTCTGCACTTCACCGGCCGATTTGTGGCTTGTAAATCACGGATACCTTGCCGTGCAGTTTTTCTTTATCCTATCAGGTTTTGTCCTTGGATATTCCTATGACGACAGATGGAACAGGATGAGTATTGCCGGTTTTCTGAGCAGGCGTGTCATCCGCTTGCAGCCAATGGTGGCGGCAGGTGTCGTTTTGGGTGTCGCGGCATATTTTATGCAAGGCTCGGTCACATGGAGCGGCGAGCATGTAGCCCCGATATGGGTCGTATTGGCGGTTATAACCACATTCTTTATGATTCCGGCATGGGCCGGCTCACCTCTTGAAATACGCGGGAATGCAGAAATGTTTCCGGTCGATGGCCCTCTTTGGTCGCTGTTTTTCGAGTATCTCGGGTCTGTGGTCTATTGTCTGGCGATACGCCGGATGTCGACGCGTGTGCTTGCCTGGTTCACGACATTGGCCGCAGTGGGTGTGGGCTGTTTTGCAATAGGGAATGTTTCGGGGTATTATCATCTTGGTGTTGGATGGTCATTGTCGGGCGTCACACCCTGGGGTGGTGTAATCTGCATGTTGTTTTGTTTCTCTGCCGGTTTTCTTATGGCCCGGATTTTCCACCGTCTTCCTCCGATTAAGGTCAAGGGTGCTTTCTGGTGGTCGGCGGCCATAATTGTGATCCTTCTTTCAATGCCATACGTCGATTATGGCCACTGTCCTTGGCTCAATGGCATATACGAGACAATATGTGTGGTTGTCATATTTCCCCTGTTGGTCTGGGTTGCTGCCTCCGGAGAGACAACCGACCGCTTTTCAACTTCGGCGTGCAATCTTTCCGGCGACCTGTCATATCCGCTGTATGCGGTGCATTATCCGTCGATGTATCTGTTTTACGCATGGGTATGGGGCAACGGCATTACGTGGGGCGGTGCATGGCCGGTGGCATTATTGCTTGTCGCTGCCAATATCCTTCTCGCCTGGCTGTTGCTCAGGTATTATGACAAACCCCTGCGTGAATGGCTTTCTCGCAGGGGCAAAATCGGTAGACGATGATTGCTTTCTATTTTATGGCGATGGATTGCGGTGCGGTAGTCGGGCCGTTTATCGACAGGCGATGGGAGAGGGTGTCTACATTCACTTTATCGATGAAAACAACCCTGTCGGACGGATTGTCTGACATGCGTCCGTGATAAACCGTGTATAGTTGTCCGTCGGCAGGATTTGAAAACACCATGTTATGACCTGTTCCAATCACAGAGCCTCCTTTTGAGACGTTTTCCTGCAATATCGGGTTGTTGTCCGCCTTGGTAAATGGTCCGAGAGGATTCTTTGCTGTGGCGTAACCTACGGCATAGTTGCCCCCACCGTAATAGTTGCCCGAATACATTATGTAATATGTATCGCCGCTCTTGAAAATGTATGAGCCTTCGGTCCATCGCCGGTTTATCTCCCGGGATGTCACCGACCGGCTTTCCCATTCTGCCTGTATGTCGTCAAGTCTCGACGGAGGAGCAAGCAGGAGCACCGGTTCGGACGCGAGACCGGAAAAATCATCTTTAAGTTCCGCGCCGTAAACCCAGCTTTCTTCCACTTCATTACAGAATCCCTCAGAGCGGGCCTTGTCGGCTATCTCGCTTTCCACCGGATGCTTATAGCAGCAACGTGAGAAATATATGTAGTTTTTCCCTGAATCATCAAAAAGCACATTGGCGTCAATCACAGGGTAGGGCGATTCAAATAATGGACGGTTGTAAAGGTCGGTGAATGGCCCTGACGGTTTATCGGCCACGGCCACTCCTATCATGAAATTCTCTTCCTCGTTGTTGGGATTGTTACGGCTGTTCGCGCTGTAAAACATGTAGTATTTTCCGTTGCGCTCGTATACTTCCGGGGCCCAGAAGCAGTCCTTGTTCCACTGCCCGTCGGCACCGCCCTTATATACTTGTCCGCAATTTTTCCAGTCGGCAAGGTTGTCTGACACATATGCCTCAAAGCCGTCGGGCAGGGAAGTGCCGTAAAGGTAAAATTTACCGTCTGATGCCGCGAGGATAAAAGGGTCACCAAACTTCACAGGCAGCGGATTTGAGAGTGTTATGGTATCGTTGGCCGCGTTTTGCGCATGGGTGCCAACGTTATTCTGCCTGCATCCGCACATGGCAGTAAATGCTATGGCAAACAACGTAAGGATAATTGTTTTATTCATGGTTGAGATTTTTATACCGTAAATTTAGTAATTAATGCGCCTAAAAATGCTGCAATAGCGGGAATTATAGGCTTGAAATAACATTAATTAACGTTTATGGGCAAATATGATGCCCTGTGGCGGTCGTAATTTTGTGTCATAACAATCAAATACTCAATATTATGACAGCAACAAAGAAAATAGTAAAAGAAGATATAATATTCGCCCGCGTCACCATTCTTGGCAAAGAACTCATGCATCTTAGGATACAAGGCATTGAGTCGCTTCGTGAGATAAACAGCCGCATCGAGCAATCGATATGCAATCCATTGGTGAGATTCATAGAGGTGAATGTCCGCAACTTTTCACAGGGCTGGACTCGGCGATATACCTATGCCCTCTCTGCATGATATGCAATAAAGGCGTCAACTTCCCGATGGATGCTGACGCCTTTGGCTGTATGCCGTGCAAATATATTTTATTCAGCGGTTTCTTCTGCGGCGGTTTCTTCTGCCGGAGCGACAAACTCGGTTATTCCGGCACCGATGAGGATGTTGTACCATGACAGAAGTTTCTTTATGTCGGAGGTATATACGCGATCCTTATCAAATGCAGGAAGTATTTCCTCGAAATAGGCGCGGATGTCTTCATCGTAAGGGAACGCTTTGATGTCGACAGGCTTGCCTTCGGCTTTTTTCGATACCGATTCGAGCACCTCGGGAAGGGGCACGTCGCCTTCGGTGGTGTAGATTGAGATGTCGCCGAGTGACATTACTTTGTCGCGGGCATATGCAGGTTGACGTTTGCCGGTGACAAGCGATTCGATAATAAGCATGTTCTTTCCGTTGCTGATAAGGCGGAAAAGACCGGGTTTGCCTGTTATTGCAAGTATTTTCTTGAGCATATTCAATTATTTTGATTTAGCGACCGCAAAATTAACACTTTAAATTGGATTTTCAATCCACCGGAGAAATTTTTTTGTCAATTATACTATAATTTAGTACCTTTGTATCCAATTTCTCCTAAAATGAAAGTACTCGTTTACATTACCAATATTATACAACTTATCCTTTCGCCGGGAAGCGGATGGGAGGATGTGTCCGGTTCGGCTGTCGACCGTGAAATGGCTTTAAGGCAGTATATGTTCTGCCTGTTCGGTTTGACGGCAATGACTGTTTTTGCAGAATTATTCCATTCTGCCGATGCAAGTTTCGCGTTGGCGTTAATTAAGTCGGTTGGGGTTTTTGCATCATTGTTAGTCACTTATTTTATTGCCGGGGAGGTTTTCGTGGCTCTCTTGCCCGGCATGCTCGACACCGAGTTCAGCATGGTGAAATCAGAGGCTGTGATTTCATATACGCTCAGCATCCTTGCCATTATTATGATGGTGTTCAACCTGCTCCCCGAAAGGCTGGCCTTGTATTATATTACACCTGTGCTTGTCGCGCTTATTTTTTGGAAAGCAGACGCTTATCTCGGCGTGTCAAAAGACAAAAACTGGCATTTTGTCATATTAGGTATTTTCGGCTTGATTCTTCCGCCGATATTGATTCAGGAACTTTTCGGGTGTTTTCTGTAAAATGGCTCATCCGGAAACATTTTTTAATTGTAAAGCATTTAAATTAAATGGACGCAAAAGATATAAACATAAAAAACAGAAGGGCGAAATTCGATTATGAAATCATAGAGACGTTTACTGCCGGAATTGTCCTCACCGGCACGGAAATCAAGTCTATACGCCAAGGCAAGGCGAGCCTGGTCGATTCCTTCTGCTATGTCGCAAATGGCGAGGTATGGGTGAAGAATATGTATATCGCAGAGTATTTCTACGGGTCATATAACAACCATGCGGCCAGACGCGACCGCAAACTCCTGCTCAACCGTAAGGAAATTGTGAAGATTGACAAGATGAGTTCTGTGTCGGGATTCACAATTGTGCCTCTTCGCGTATTTATCAATGAGCGAGGCCTTGCCAAGATTGTAATCGGCATTGGAAAAGGCAAAAAAGACTACGACAAGCGACAGGCTATAAAGGAACGCGAGGACAAGCGTTCTATGGCCCGCTTGTTTCATAAATAGGCCGCGTATGCCGCTGTTTTGTAGGGACGCACGGCTTGTGCGTCCGTATGATATTTTACAAGGTACGTTCTTATGGCAGATAATATAGTTATAAAGGGCGCGAGGGTCAACAACCTGAAAAATATCGATGTTGAACTGCCCCGCAACCGTTTCATCGTCATCACCGGTTTGTCCGGCTCCGGCAAGTCGTCGCTGGCATTCGACACGCTCTATGCCGAGGGGCAGAGGCGATACGTGGAGAGCCTGTCGGCATATGCACGTCAGTTTCTCGGCCGTCTCAACAAGCCCGAATGTGACTGGATAAAGGGATTGCCTCCGGCCATAGCGATAGAGCAGAAAGTAAACACCCGCAATCCGCGTTCCACCGTTGGCACGTCTACTGAAATATACGATTACCTCCGGCTCCTTTTTGCCCGTATCGGGCATACGATTTCGCCGGTGAGCGGCATTGAGGTGCGAAAGCACAGCGTGGAAGATGTTGTGAATTCCGTATTGGAGCATCCTGACGGCACACGTGTGGCCATTGTAGCGCCCGTTGTGTTGCCTGCCGGCCGTACTTTTGCCCAGCAACTCGATATTTATGCCAAGGAGGGATATACGCGCATGGTCTTCAATGGCGAATTTGTAGCCATAGATGATATGCTGTCCGATGAAAAGATCCCTGCCGACGCGCATGGCTACGACCTCCTTGTCGACCGCACATCTGTGAGCCACGAACGTGATGAGATTGCCCGTTTGACAGAATCGGTTGAGACTGCATTTTTTGAGGGGCACGATGAATGTGCGCTGCTTGTATGGAGTGCCGACGGTTCTTTGGCCCGCTCGGAATTCTCCACCCGTTTCGAGGCCGACGGCATTTCATTTATGGAACCGTCCGACCAGTTGTTCAACTTCAATAACCCGTATGGTGCATGTCCCGTGTGCGAAGGCTTCGGAAAGGTGCTGGGGATAGATGAAGCGTTGGTGGTGCCTAATCCTGCGCTGTCTGTTTACGACGATGCCATTGTGCCGTGGCGCGGGCCGAAATGGGCCTTTGGAAGCAGCGTTTTGTGCGCTTGGCTTCAAAATACTCATTCCCTATCCATAAGCCTTATGCCGATCTTTCCGACGATCAACGCCGCTTCCTTTGGAAAGGGGAGGGAGAATGGCTGGGAATCGACGGATTCTTCGAAGAATTGAGAAAGGAGCAGGCCAAGATGCAGATACGCGTGTTCATCGCACGTTTCCGTGGCAAAAGCGAATGTCCTTCGTGCCATGGGCGCCGTTTGCGGGCCGAGGCCGAATATGTCCGTATTGCAGGAAAATCAATAAGCGATGTCACGGCCATGTCTGTTGCCGATGCAAAAAACTGGTTCTTGTCGCTCGACCTCGAAGGTGCCGAAAAAGAAATTGCGTCACGTTTGCTCAGCGAGATAAACAGCCGTCTGGATTTTCTTGTGCGTGTCGGGCTGGGGTATCTGACTCTCGACCGCATGTCGAACAGCCTGTCGGGCGGAGAGTCGCAGCGCATCAATCTGGCCACATCGCTCGGGTCGAGCCTTGTAGGGTCGCTCTATGTGCTCGACGAGCCATCAATCGGGCTTCACCAGCGCGACACCGACAGACTTATATCGGTGCTCCGGTCGCTGCAACAACTTGGCAACACTGTTGTTGTGGTAGAGCATGACGAAGATATAATGCGTGCCGCAGACATGATTATCGACGTCGGGCCCGATGCCGGGCGTCTTGGAGGCGAGATCGTATTCCAGGGGAAAATCACCGACGACGCTGTCGCGGATAAGTCATATACTTTAAAGTATCTGCGGCATCAACTTGCCATACGTCTGCCGTCGAAACGCCGCAAATGGAGTTCGTTTATTTCGCTCGAAGGCGTGCGCGAGCACAATCTTAAAAATGTCGACGTGCGTTTTCCGCTGGGCGTGATGACGGTTGTGACAGGTGTCAGTGGTTCGGGCAAGTCGACCCTCGTGCGCGATGTGCTATATAAGGCTCTTGTCCGGCATCTCGATGGCTCGGGAGATGCTCCCGGTGCTTTCCGCTCGCTTTCCGGAGACCTAAAACGGATTAAGGCCGTTGAATTTATCGACCAGAATCCGATTGGTAAGTCGTCGAGGTCAAATCCGGCTACTTATATCAAGGCTTACGACGAAATTCGTGCGCTGTTTGCCGACCAGCAGGCATCGCGCCAGATGGGGTTCACTCCGGCATTCTTCTCGTTCAATACCGAAGGAGGCCGTTGCGAGGAGTGCAAGGGCGAAGGCACCATCACGATTGAGATGCAATTCATGGCCGATATCACAATAGAATGTGAGGCCTGCCACGGCCATCGGTTCAAGCCTGATGTGCTTGATGTGCGCTATCGTGGAAAAAACATATATGATGTGCTCGACATGACCGTCGACCAAGCAATTGAATTCTTTTCCGAAGGCGACGAGGCCGCGGCGCATCGTGTGGCGCGCAGGCTATTGCCTTTGCAGCAAGTCGGATTAGGGTATATCAAATTGGGACAATCGTCATCGACGTTGTCCGGAGGCGAGAACCAACGAGTGAAACTTGCGGGCTTTCTTTCCCAGGAGAGGGCGCAGCCTACCATGTTCATTTTCGATGAACCCACCACCGGGCTGCATTTTCATGACATCAATGTGCTTATGGACTCATTCAACCGGCTTATATCAAATGGCCATACAGTCATCATCATAGAACATAATATGGATGTGATAAAATGTGCCGACCATGTTATCGATATCGGGCCGGAGGGAGGCGATGCGGGAGGAATGATTGTCGCCACCGGCACCCCGGAGCAGATAGCGGCCTGCGATCAGAGCCATACAGGCCGGTACCTTCGCCGCTACCTTGCCAATTGCGGCACTGAAATGCCCAATTAGGCTTTTTAGAAAGGTTTTTTAAGTCCAAAAACCAGTTATTTATGCCCATATTCGCGCTTTTTCATAAAAATATAGCGCGAATATGGATTTTTTTTGCCAACTTTGCAAAATAATTGTGACCATATATTGATTCACAGAACTTGCATCATGGAATTTCTTGCAAAACAAATAGCCGAACTTGTAGGAGGCGAAGTTGAAGGCGACGGAAATGTCGCCGTGTCGGATTTCGCCAAAATTGAAGAAGGCCGTCCCGGCTGCATCTCTTTTCTGGCCAATCCGAAATACACTCACTTTATATACGATACTGAATCTTCCGCCGTGCTCGTAAGCCGTGATTTTGTAGCCGAGCATCCCGTAAAAGCCACATTGATACGTGTCGACAATCCATACGCCACAGTGGCCATGCTTCTGGATATGGTAAATAGCGACAATGCTTATGTGCCATGCTGCGTCTAGCAGCAATCATTTGTGGCCGTCGG
>CANRZQ010000004.1 GCA_947644475.1 uncultured Muribaculaceae bacterium | reverse complement strand
CGCTTGTAGGCCGGGGCACGGAAATAGCCTTCATCGCGGCCGGAGCGCGGAGCCTCAGTGGGCAGGCCGTCGGAGAGGATACCGCGCAATGAGAATTTCAGTTTGGGAAATTTAGGGAAGTAGTCGGTGAAATAAAGCGCGAAAGCATAGCGGCGGTCGGTAGGACGCGGCACCTTGACTCCATTAAGGTCCTCCTGTGTTTTCATAAGCGAGAAACTGATCCAGGAGTCGGAGCCGGGGACAAACTGCCCGAACAGTTTAAAGTCAAGTCCGGCGGCGAATCCTTTCGATGAGTTCATGCCGGAATACACCACTTTAAGGTTCTCAACCTCGTAAGGAATCAGGTTGCCGAGAATCTTGTAATATGCCTCGCCGGTGAGTTTGAACGGACGGCCAAACGCGCGGAATGTATAGTCGGCACCGGCTATGAACTGGAACGACCGTTGCGATTTGATGTCGGAATTTAGCATGATGCGTGTATTGCCGTTCTCATCCTCCACGGGCATACGGTATTCCTTATAGAATGGCGACTGATAGTAGAGGCCCGTGGCAAAGCGGAACGCCCAGCGCGGCGCAGCATCGGGGACAAATCCGAGATTTACCCTCGGACTTACGAGCGTTTCCTTGTTGTAATCCCAATAAGAAAAACGTATGCCGCCGGTTATGTTAAGGTAGCCGGCCGATGTCGACAGGCGATATGTGTCCTGGACGTATGCGGAAACACGGTTCGACGACAGGTTGTGCCGCGAGTCGAGGTTATAAATCACTTTCAGCGCGCCCGGGTCGACAGGCAGCGAATAGCCTGCGGAGTCGCGCACTTCCCACTCGCGGGCTCGGTCGTGGATAGTCTCATGCTTGAAATCAATGCCGTAAGCAAGGCTGTGGCGGTTGAGGCCGGTGGTGCCGCGCAGCCCGACAGAGAACACCGACGCTTTCAAGCGGTTGCGGGCATGCTCGTGATAGCGTCCCACGCCGAGTTCTCCGCCAATCGCCCCGCCTGTGCCTCCGCCGGTGGTTCCGGCCTGGTCGAGCCAATATTCGCCGGAAATGTCATATGCCACGAGTTCGTTGGTGAGATATCCGGAAGTCAAAAGCGACATGCTCGACGATTTGTTGAATCGGTAATCGAGGGTAAGGGCGCCGAAGAAAGTCTCGAAACGGTCTTTCTCCTGCCCGTCGAAATACACCTTGAATTGTTTGGCGTCGGTGCTTGTGCCGAAATTGGTGGTGCGGCTCGCGGGGATAAATTTATAATTATTGATTGCGATGTTGCCAAGCACCGACGCCGTGAATTTTGGAGATATTTTCAATGACATCGATGTCTGGTAATCGAAATAGCGCGGGTCGTACTCACCCTTGTCTTCCATCGACGAGAGCAGCGACGCATTGCTTTTGTAGCGCACGCCGTGAAGTTGGGTAAAGCGTTTCGAACTTGTCCCTATCGCCAGGCTGCCTCCCATGAGCGACGCGCCGAGCGAACCTTCAAACGCCTCCGGCTGCCGGTAGGTGATGTCAAGGGCCGACGACATCTTGTCGGCATATTGCGGAGAGAAACCGCCTGTGGAGAAGTTGACCGAGCCCACCATGTCGGGATTGATGATGCTCAGGCCCTCCTGCTGCCCGGAACTTACAAGTTGAGGGCGATATACCTCTATACCATTAATATATACACTGTTTTCGTCATACGAGCCGCCACGCACCGAATATTGCGACGACATTTCGTTGCCGGACGTCACTCCCGCCATTGTAGTGAGCATCGACTCCACCGACCCTCCTGACACATCCGGAGCCAGACGGTAATTATCGGTGTTTATCTCTTGCATGGAGCCGGTTTGCTTGCGGAATTCGGTCACTTCCACATCTCCGAGCGAAAATGTCTTGGGCGTCATCTTCACATTAAGAGTGACATCGCCTGCGGGCTTGATAAGCCTGCGGGTCGCCTCCTCATAGCCAATGCATGTGAATATCACACGGATTGTATCGGCCTCGGGGGCCGACAGCACATAGTTGCCATCAAGGCCGGAAGTGGCTCCGATGGCTGTGCCCGCGATGCGCACAGTGACAAATTCGAGCGGCTCGTTATTTTCCTCCGTCACTTTGCCGTGGATTTTCACGGCAGCATACGCGTTTGCCGCACATGCCGACACAAATACAACAGATATTATGGTTTTTCCGAATATATTCATACTTTGTTTAACGGCCGGGCGGCAAAAAAGTTGTGTGGCAATTTTCTTTAAAAAAAACAAGAGTAAAAAGTTGCAAAACAGGGAAATTATGCGTAAATTTGCGCCGATTTTTGTTTCATTGCCATGTTGTAGATGGCGGTGTTAAGTTAAACAGTTATAAATCAATGATTAATATTACATTCCCCGACCAGTCGGTTCGCTCGTATGACAACGGCGTTACCCCCATGCAGATTGCTGAAAGCATCAGCCCGCGCTTTGCTTCCGATGTTCTTGCCTCAAATATAAACGGCGAGGCGTGGGATTTGTCGCGCCCCGTCGATACCGACGCTACCATCGAATTCTTTAAATGGGACAGCCCCGAAGGCAAGCACGCTTTCTGGCATTCTTCCGCCCATCTCCTTGCCGAAGCACTCCAAGACTTGTATCCCGGCGTGAAATTCGGCATCGGTCCGGCCATCGAAAACGGCTTCTATTACGATATTGACCCAGGCGAACATCAAATCACCGCCGCCGATTTCCCCAAAATCGAAAAACGCATGCTCGAACTTGCCCAGGAAAAGCAGGCAATCGTGCGTGCCGACATATCCAAGGCCGACGCCTTGAAACTTTTCGGCGACAGGGACGAAACCTATAAGTGCGAGCTGATATCCGAACTCGAAGACGGCCATATCACAACTTACACCCAAGGCTCCTTCACCGACCTTTGCCGTGGCCCGCACATCCCCAACACCGCTCCCATCAAAGCCGTGAAGATCACATCTCTTGCCGGCGCATACTGGCGCGGAGATGAAAAGCGCAACCAGCTTGTCCGCGTCTACGGCATCACATTCCCCAAGAAGAAGATGCTCGACGAGTACCTCGTGCTCCTCGAAGAGGCCAAGAAACGCGACCACCGCAAACTTGGAAAGGAAATGGAACTCTTCGCATTTTCCGCCAACGTGGGCGCAGGCCTCCCTCTTTGGCTGCCGAAAGGCGCAGCCCTGCGCGACCGCCTCGAGCAGTTCCTGCGCAAAATCCAGAAACAATACGGCTACCAGCAGGTAATCACCCCCCATATCGGCAACAAGCAACTTTATGTCACCTCCGGCCACTATGCCAAGTACGGAAAAGACTCATTCCAGCCTATCCACACACCCGAGGAAGGCGAGGAATACCTGCTGAAACCGATGAACTGCCCCCACCACTGCGAGATATTCAAGGCATTCCCCCGCTCCTACCGCGAACTTCCCCTCCGCCTTGCCGAGTTTGGCACCGTTTACCGCTACGAGCAGTCGGGCGAACTCCATGGATTGACCCGTGTGCGCGGCTTTACGCAAGACGACGCCCACATCTACTGCGCTCCCGAGCAGATAAAGGACGAGTTCCTCAAAGTAATGGACATCATCCTTTACATCTTCAAGGCTCTTAAATTCGACAACTACGAAGCGCAAATCTCGCTCCGCGACCCAGCCCATAAAGAGAAATATATCGGCTCCGACGAAAACTGGCATCTCGCCGAGAACGCCATTATCGAGGCATGCGCCGAAAAAGGCCTCAAAGCCCGCAAGGAACTTGGCGAGGCAGCCTTCTATGGCCCTAAACTCGACTTTATGGTAAAGGACGCAATCGGCCGCCGCTGGCAACTCGGCACTATCCAGGTCGACTACAACCTCCCCGAACGCTTCCAGCTCGAATACACCGGAGCCGACAACCAGAAGCACCGTCCCGTGATGATTCACCGTGCGCCCTTTGGCTCTATGGAACGCTTCGTCGCTGTTCTTCTCGAACACACCGCCGGACGCTTCCCCCTCTGGCTTGCCCCCGACCAGGTTGTCGTCCTCCCCATTTCCGAGAAATTCAACGACTACGCCTTCGAAGTGGCACGTCAACTCAACGCCGTCGATGTACGCACAATCGTCGACGACCGCAACGAGAAAATCGGAAAGAAAATCCGCGACAACGAACTCCGCCGCATCCCCTATCTCCTCATTGTAGGTGAAAAAGAAATGGAAAATGGTGAAGTTTCCGTAAGAAAACAAGGCGAAGGTGACAAAGGTTCCCAAAAAATTGCTACCTTTGCAGAAAATTTGACTAACGAAGTCAACCAAATGATTAACCAATAACCCCCCTGAATGGAGAAAAAACCCTACAATCCCGGTCCTCGTCCTCCGAGACCAATGTCTGCCGGCAAGCAACAACGCCAACTGCAACGCCGCTCAAACACTAAAGATTCCCCGAACGCAATCAACGATCAAATACGTGCTCGTGAAGTGCGACTCGTCGGTGACAATGTTGAGCCTGGCATATACTCCATTCAAGAGGCTCGCGCCAAAGCCGAAGAACTCGAACTCGACCTTGTTGAAATATCTGCAACAGCAGAGCCTCCGGTATGCAAGATTCTCGACTACCAGAAGTATCTCTATCAGCAGAAAAAGAAACTCAAAGAGCAGAAAGCCAAGTCGGTGAAAGTCGTAATTAAGGAAATCCGTTTCGGACCCCAGACCGACGACCACGACTACAACTTCAAACTCAAACACGCAATCGGCTTCCTTCAGGAAGGATCAAAAGTGAAAGCATATGTATTCTTCAAAGGCCGTTCGATTCTGTTCAAGGAACAAGGAGAAGTTCTGCTTCTGCGTTTCGCCAACGATCTTGAAGAATACGGCAAAGTCGAGCAAATGCCTCTTCTCGAAGGCAAGCGTATGATTATCATGATCACGCCAAAAAAGAAATAAAAAAAGAGCCACGAGTTGGCTCGGCAAATATAATCACGAACAAAAACAATTAAAAAAATGCCCAAGATTAAGACTAACTCCGGTGCCAAAAAGAGGTTCGCCCTTACCGGATCAGGAAAAATCAAACGTAAACACGCTTTCCACAGCCACATTCTTACAAAGAAGACCAAGAAGCAAAAACGTAACCTCACCCACTCCGGCCTCATCGCTAAGTGTGATGAAAACAACGTAAAATCGCTCCTCGGCCTTAAATAAGCAAGGAAAAACAAGCGTGTCACGTTTCGATTCGATCGTGACTATAACAAACCCATTTTTATTAACCGGATGTACAGCCCCCAAGCGCATAACATTAGCCGCTGACATCCACAAACAACAACAAAATGCCAAGATCAGTCAACCACGTTGCTTCTCGTGCACGTCGTAAAAAAATCCTCAAACTCACCCGCGGTTACTTTGGATGCCGCCGTAACGTGTGGACCGTTGCCAAAAACACCTGGGAAAAAGGTCTTACCTACGCTTACCGCGATCGCAAAGACAAAAAACGCAACTTCCGCGCTCTCTGGATTCAACGTATCAACGCTGCCGCTCGTCTTGAAAACCTCTCATACTCCAAACTGATGGGTCTTATCCACAAAGCAGGCATCGAAATCAACCGCAAAGTCCTCGCCGACCTCGCGCTCAACAATCCCGCAGCCTTCAAGGCCATCGTCGACAAGGTTAAAAACGCATAAACCCACATAAGGTATTTGCTTTTGCAATTCCTTAAATCCGCAAAACGGGCTTCGAATTAAATTCGAAGCCCGTTTTTTTTTGAACCCTCACCGTGAAGTGCTTTGCAAGGCAAAGAATCCTCCGGATTGCAAAATAAATAATTGATTCACAAATTTCTTTCCGAATCGCTACGCGATTCCATGCTCCGACTTTTCGGCTTGTACCGTTTATGTCTATATTGTAGGGACGCGACCTGTGCAATGCTGTTCAAATAAGCCATCGCCGTGGAGGAGAAGCGCGTATGCGCTTCAAGATGTTAGCCGGGGGTGGAGCGGAAGCGCAACCCCCGGTAATGTGAATTGGATACGCCCTTAAACCGCATTGCAAGAGCCATACGTCCTAACTGTACACCCAACTCCTATGTTACATATTCATACAACAAGGGCTGCTTCAGAATTGAGGCAGCCCTTGTTTAGATATTGGTGACGTTAATGTTAGTTTTCGAGGATGTAGATGGCGCGGGACGGGAGGGTGATGTTGTCGGTTATGGTAATGTTATTACCGGAAAGGAAATCGTGGCGCGTGGAACCCACAGGAAGGATTTCGGCTGTGTTGGCCATCGATATGGTGCGAGGCTCGTTGGCACCGTTCATCATTACCACAACTTGTTTGTCGCCCAAACGACGTTCATATACATAGACGCCGTTCTGCGGAATAAAGTGTTTGAGTGCGCCGCGGGCAATCACATCGTTGGCTTTGCGCCAGTTAAGTATTTTTGAAAGGAAAGCATGTGCCTCAATCTGCTTGTCTGTCAGACCATCGAGCGAGAAAGCATTGATTGTGTCACCTTCGAAGCCACCGGGCATATCGCGGCGGATATTGCCGTCGGAATGCTTTTTGGTACCGTTCATGAGGATTTCAGTGCCATAATAAAGTTGGGGGATGCCACGTGTGGTGAGCAGGAAAGTCAAGGCCTGCTTCCACCAGTCGAGATTTTCCGGCTCCTCAAGAAGGAAACGGTCGGTATCGTGATTGTCGAGGAAAGTAAGAATCTTGGATGGATCCGGATAAAGGTAATCAAGCGTCAGATGATTATACATCGCGTTGAGATTAGCCCCCTTTTCGTCGCCTTTGAACGCGTCGCGTCCCTTGGTGGCGATTACAAAGTCCATAACGGTGGGCAATTTGGGGTCGCCGTTGGGATTGACTTTTGACCCGCGTTGCCAGTATGCTTCTCCACCTTCATTTTCTACCCAGCACTCTCCCACTATATTGAAATTGGGATATTCACGAAGCACTGCGTCAATCCACCCGGCCATGGCTCTTTCATCGGCGTAAGGATAGGTATCCATGCGTATGCCATTGATTTTTGAACTCTCAATCCACCAGATTGAATTCTGGATAAGATATTTCATGAGGTGAGGATTGCGTTGGTTCAGGTCGGGCATCGAGCGAACAAACCAGCCGTCGACAGTGCGGGTGCGGTCGAAATCGCTGGCATACGGGTCGTAGAGTGTGGTAAGGTTATAGTTGGTCTGGACATATTCGTCGGGGAAATTCAGCCAGTCGGCCGACGGGCGGTTCTTGTTCCAGATATGGTTGCTGCCCGAGTGGTTGAATATCATGTCCATCACCACTTTTATGCCACGAGAGTGAGCATCGGCCACAAACTCGTTCCACTCCTCATTAGTGCCGAACCGAGGGTCGATACGATAATAATCGGTGGTGGAATATCCGTGGTAGGAACCGCCGGGCATATCATTTTCAAGCACCGGATTTACCCATACCGCCGTTATTCCAAGAGAATCGAGGTAATCGAGATGGTCGCGCATGCCGGCAATATTGCCACCGTGGCGGGCATTGGGATTTTCACGATTGTTTGCCACAACATATTCAAGGTCGTTTACATCAGCCTTCGACTCTCCTTTTGCAAAACGGTCGGGCATTATAAGATACAGGACATCCGACGCATCGAATCCTGCATAATCCTCCGGACGACGGTCGCGGGCTTTCAGGTCGAATTTTTTGTCAAATGTTTTTTTGCCTACTTTGAACTTGAAATCCAGTTGTCCGGCTCGGGCTGAGTCGTTGATATCAAGGTATACCAAAAGATAATCCTTTGAGTCGAGAGCGACAGTCTCGATTACATTTACGCCCTCGTAAGGCTTCATCGTGAATTGAGCGTCGGCAACACCCGGTCCGTAGACCATAATTTGCAACGTGTCGCAGGCCATGCCTGTCCACCAATAGGGCGGGTCGAGCGTATAGTCCGACGCTTTCCCTGTTGCTGCCGCTGCAGAAGCGAGGCCCGTAAGGACAAGCAGCATTGAAAATAAAATTTTCTTCATGGTTTTGTTTATTTATTAGTGAAAGTTGGTTCAATTATGTTTACCGGCGCGAGACGGCTTCTTTGCTACTGCGATGCTCGTGGCGGTAAAGCTGATATGAGTTGAAAACATTGTGCCAGATTGAGTAGAATCCTCCTGCGATAGCAGTTATGGGAGAAAAAAAGGTGTATCCGAGCCAGATTGCAAATACTGTATTTTTTTGCCCCAGAGCCTGACCGGCTGTCACCGTATCGTGATAATATGCGCCTACCCTGCGTCCAAGCCAAAACTGAAAGATGCAGCAAAGCAACGACACTGCCACAAGCCACATCTGCGTCGACAACCCGATATTTGAATGGACGATACTCCTTGTGGTAACGCCTATGGCAAGGGTGAGAGCAACAGCCCACATATAAAACGACAAGTCGGGATAGCGTATAATGCGGTCGCGCAACCCGGGCATAAGTTTACGCACAAGTTGGGCAAGGACCAGCGGCATAAGCAGAAGCGGGAACACCTTTCCAAGGATGAGCACCGCAGAGTTCCACACGTCGAGAGACGGATTCGGATGCACCCATGGAATCAAGGCCGGAATCAACAATGCCGCAAGCAAATTTATAAGTATGGTATATGTAGTGATATGCGCCATGTCGCCTCCCAATTTACGGGTAATCACAGCGGCAGCCGTGGCCGTGGGACATATAAGGCATATCATCGCGCCTTCCAGGACAATTCGCAATCCGCTGTGAGGAAGCGCTATAAGTATCAATCCAAGAAGCGAAAACAAACCTCCCTGCACGGCAAGAAGCCATATATGCCAGCGGCAAGGACGTATATCGTGGGGATTGATTCTTACAAAAGTAAGGAATAGCATGAAAAAAATAAGAACCGGCTGCACATACTCCACGGCCGACAACACATTTCCCTTAATAGAATCTGATACCGGCAACGCAATACCGACAAAATATCCTACGATACCGGCAAGAATGGCAATAATTAAAGTCCAATCACGGAGCCATTGATAAAACTTCATCTTCTACATCATTGAAAAGTCCATGCAAAAGTAACGATAAATTCTCACACAAACAAATCCCTGATTATTGAATCTGAGACAAGCCAACGCTCTTCCGGAATATGAATCTTGCCATTGCTCTCCATCAACAGTCCCTGCCGGAGCATACGCCTTACCTCTTGGTTGAAATCCTTCAAATCCAGGCAATCGCTCTGCTGAGGATACACGAGGCCTTCGCCGGTGCGCAAGGCTGTGAGCACACGGTCGTTGAACCTGTCGGATTCTGTTTCCGGCTCTACTTCCGGGCTGCCCACCGACGCGAGATACTCCCCTATCGACGAAGGATTGTACCGTCGCAATGCGCCGTCGAAACTATGAGCGGCCGGCCCGAGGCCAAGATAAGGAACTCCTGTCCAATATCCGGAATTATGCACGGACCTGCGCCCCGGAAGCGCGAAGTTTGATATTTCATAGTGCTCATATCCCGCTGCGGCAGCCGCCGTGCATAGCATATGGTACCGCTCTTCCACTTCATCATCCGAAGCCTCGGTTATCTTTCCCGCTTTCAGCATTGATGTAAGACGAGTCCGGGGCTCATAACTCAGCAAATATGCCGAAAAATGTTCCGGACGGATGTCGACAAGTGTATCGAGGGAGTATTTCCACGACTCTGCTGTCTGTCCGGGAAGCCCATAAATCAAATCAAGACTTATATTGTCGAATCCGGCATCTCGCAGAATCCCACATGCCCTGCGTGCATCCCCGGCAGAGTGCCTTCGACCGACGGCACGCAATTCCGAGTCGACAAAACTCTGCACCCCCATGCTCACCCTATTGATGCCAAGGCCTTTCCAATAACGTGCCATCTCATCGGTGACGTCGTCGGGATTAGCCTCTATCGTAAATTCTTTCACATGCTCGAGCGGAATCGGGGCTATCATTTCACAAAGCATCTCGGGCGAAAGCACCGAAGGCGTGCCCCCTCCTATATATACCGTATGCACATCATCAGGTATCTCTCCGCGACGTAACTCATATTCCTGAACAATGGCCTTGACAACCTTTTCAGCATCGTCGTGCCGAATTACTGAAAAAAAATCGCAATAGGCACATTTGCTGCGGCAAAACGGCACATGTATATAAATGCTGCTCATGTGTCTAATCCTCCTTCGGCATCGAACGCCCGCACATCTGTGCAAAACGGCAATACTTACATGTTGCCTCATTCTCAGTCATAGAGAATGGATAATCCGGACCTTCATCAAAAATATGCCGAATCACATCTTCAAGCATAGCGTTGAATTCTCCCGCGACCTGCTTGTGCGAGTCTATGGGCACGCAATTCTTTTTCGCCCCAATCTTCAAATCGGGAATACCCATGGCAAATTCATTCACCTTGTAAATCACAGGCTTTATATCGCCCTTGAAGCCTGTCATGTCGGCATATGCACGCGCATATATCAGCAACTGCAACATGCCGTGGCAATTTTTGTCCTCAAAAAGTTTCTCGACAGATGATGCCGTTGTCGCATCCGAACCGGTCTTATAATCGATAAACCTGAATGTATTCTCATCCAGTCGGTCGACACGGTCGATTTTCATCGTAAAGTTAAATTCAAGGTCGTCGGCAAGCCGCCATATGCGCTGAGGCTCGCCCATTTCGGCCTCTACAAATGTGAATGGCGAATAATTGTCGCGCTCGAAAATGAGCATCATCTTCACATATTCCGCCATTACCTTCGACAGCACCTGGGCCTCGCCCGGAAGCCGCGAAAGATCGCCCTTGAACCGCTCGCGGTAATAATCCTTGTTGAGCACTCGCATGGCAAGACCTCTGAGGTCGGTGGCCAGCATGGCATTATAAGCCCGTGCGTCGATGAGACAACCCTTGTATGGCTTGTAGAGATTTTCCGCCATGCTGTGAAGTATTGAGCCATAAGATGCAGGATCGATATATTCGAGCGTGAGATCCTCGCCTCTTAATTTCTTCACATATTGGAGGTAGAAACACATCGGGCATTTCAGATATTGCTTTATTGCGGAAGCCGAAAGAGCAAGGTCGCCCCCCGGACGGAAACGATGAAGTTCTTCAATTACATCCGGGGTCTTCTCTATGCACAGGCTACGGTCAGGCTCGCCTGCCGACATCAATGATGCCGATGTGAACCGCACTGTATTCGTAGGGTCGAGATGCCGGAGTTGAAACAGATACCGCGACATTTCCCCGGCCGAGAGGCCCGACTGCCGGCTGTCGTAGAGCAAAGCGACATTCGAGGCGCGGGAAATAAGACGGTAGAACTGATAGGCATACGTGGCTTCCTCATGGTCTTGCACGGGCATCTCATATGCCTGGCGAAGCGAGGCCGGAATGAGTGAGGGCGTGAATGTGCGCCGTGGAAAAACGCGCTCATTCATCGACAGTATTATGAGATTGTCAAAATCAAGGACACGGGTGTCCATCACACCCATCACCTGCAAGCCGGCAAGAGGACGTCCGGTAAATCGGATCTTCGACGATGCAAGCGTGCGCTCGACAAGCCTGAAAAACGAACTTTGCCTCAAAGTCTGGCCATATCGCTCGCAAAGGCCGGCAAGTTCGTCAATCGCCGAGGTATAAGCATCCAGGATTTCGTATTCGTAAAATTTAGGACGCTCTGTTCCCGACGACACATTGCTGAAAGCATCCCGAAGCCCGTTGATAAGGTTGGCCATGTATTCATGCACCTGCCCTACGTTCTTGTCATCGGAAACTGCCGCGAAAATCATCCTTAACTTGGGATACGATTTGCATAGCATGGAGGCGGCAAGCGTGTAAAGACGCTCAGATGCAATGTCGGCTTTAATCTTCACCGCAGCCTCAGGAGCAATCAATGCCACATGAGGGTGCGAGACAACAGAAAGCACATCTTCATAATAATAATGCATGTCGCCCTTCGAATACCGGGCCCGCATCTGCATCGAGACAATCGACTGCAATAAGGATGCAAAAGGCGTGGACAGAAACGGCACTCCCATAGTGACATTTATCTGCTTCACTTCGGGGCCAATGGCATATAGCAACGGCATCAGCAAATTCTCATCCGGCAGGACAATAGCCGTGTTCACAAGGCCGGAATAAGATATATTCTGCTTTTTAATCCACGTGTTTACGATTGAGGATGCCACCTTTGTCTGTGCGACATTCGACGGCACAGAAACAACTGTTACCCTATGAGAGGATGTATCGACATGCTCAGGCTCGAAATCGCCGGGCATCGGAAACATCTTGGAAAGCGGCAGTATAAATCGGCCGGCACGATTGCGGTCGGTCTCGGGTATCGACGTGTCCACATCAAAATATGGCGAAGCCGTGTCCCAGAAGAAGTCGGCTATTCCAAGTCTTCTGAGATGCTTGAATATCAGGATACGCGATATTGGCAATACATTAAAGCCGATAAAGGCAAATCGCTGCGATCCGAAATCCTCGGCCGTCATCGACCGAATCTTCTCGCAGGCCCGGCGCGATTGAAGCCCGGAATAGGAAAGCGGAGTATCAAGGGAGTCAAGGCGGTCGATAAACCTGTGATATACATCTCCGAGGATCTCCCACAATTTAATGAATCGTCCGGAAGCCTTCTCCTCATCCGTTTCCGGCGAGAGATGCTCCCAAAACAGGTCGTCATCAATCTTCCTCTGCGGTCCGCCCCATAGTTCGGCAACAACTTCAAGTTGAGACTCGGTGAGATAGTTTGCCCTTATGTTTTGCCTGTCCTTAATATTCTTGAACAGCTGCTCGGAGTCGACCATATATGAATCGACATCGTTAAAATCGTCGAGCAACACGTTGCCCCAGAATATAAACGAGTCGAAATCGCGTATCTGGTCGGCATGGCCATGAGCCTCCAGCACATCGCAATATGATTTATAAAGCAGGAAAAGCAATTCGATGGGCGTTCCCAACGCCGAATGTTCATATTGCTGAATGAAATAGGTAATCGACACAAGCCGTGGCATAAATCCCACCTCCGACATATTTTCTTTCAGATACTTGCGCATGAACATGGCGCTGCGTTTGTTGGGAAACACCATGGTCATGCCGGAAAGGTCGGCGCCCGAGCGTATATAATACCGGGCTACTTGTTGCAGAAATTTCATTCTATTTGAGAAGCAGGATTATTTTTATGGCCACATCAAAGTTAACCAGTTTTGCGTTGGCATTTGCGGCAATATCGGCCTTGGCATCATTCACCACATCGAACAGTTTTAATACGTTGCGTTCATTTATGAACGGAGCGAAACGCGATGAAAACTGTCGCTCTGCATCGTTAAGATATGTCAAATCATCGATATGGAGATTCAGTATAAAGTTCTCCCGAATCATGCGTGCGCAATAGTCGTAGAATTTCATCATGCGCTCACGCCCGAGCGCGGCAAGATCGTATGCCCATTTTTTAAGGTCGGCCACTTTCCGGCCATAGGCAGTGCGCATAAGCGACATGAACAGGCTAAGGAATAGTTCCGAATCTTTGTTAAGGGAAATAAGACGCACGGCCTCCGTTATGCTGCCACCTGCAAGTCGCGCTATGTACGATGCCTTCTGCATGTCGAGCGAGCATTTCTCTCCGAGATATGCGGCTATTTCCTCATCTGAATATCTGGAAACGCCTATCCGCTGCGTGCGCGAATATATTGTGGGCAATATCAGGCGGGAGGCATCAGACGTAAGGACAAAAAGCGTGTCGGGATACGGTTCCTCCACAAGTTTCAGAATCTTGTTGGCTGCCTCTTCCTTGAGCCGTTCGGGAAGCCACATCAGCACTATTTTATATTTCGAGCATGTGGCCGTGAAGTTAAGCCGCGAAATCAGCGCATTGGCCTCATCAACATAGATATTCGGCTGCGCGTTGATATTGTCGAGCATCGAGAGCCAGCGTTCAAAATCCATCCACGGACTGTCGGATATAAATTCCCGGAACTCGGGCAGATAGTCGTCGGAGCGCGTCGGACCCGATCCTTTTTTCACAACCGGAAAGGAAAACAGCGTGTCGGCATGATTGAATGTCTCATGCTGACGGCACGACGGGCATCGGCCACAACTGTCGCCGCCGGTGCGCGACGTGCAATGCACATACTGCGCAAAGGCACGCGCAAGAGCAAACTTTGCAGTGCCCGACGGACCTTCCAGCAGCAACGCATGGGGTATGCGGTCGCTGTCGGCAAGCCGGCGCAATTTCTGCTTCACTTCCTCGTGTCCCGGTATGTCGGCAAATCTCATATCTTATTCAGGATATACGAAACGGTCGGCCGGGCGCGGCTCGAGCACTTCGGCAAGAAAGCGGCGCGCCACGGCACGGGCCGCAGGCAGGTCGTTGAACTTGTAATTGCCGCACTCGCGCGCAGTAGCGCCGGGTATATCACCTTCAAACGATTCAATATACCTCATCATCTCAGTGAGCACATCGAGAATATCCTCCGGCTTATAATTGCCGGCAAGTATAAGATACGAACCTGTGCAGCATCCCATCGGACCCCAATATACGACCCGGCTCCCCCATTGCGGATGATTGCGCAGGAAAGTGGCGGCAAGATGCTCGATTGTGTGGAGCGCTTCCGGGGCTACCGCAGGCTCGATATTAGGCGCGGTAAGGCGTATGTCGAAAGTGGTGAGTGCATCGCCCGAAGGCAATTTGTCGAGTCTGGACACATACACGCCCGGGCGCAGAGTCAGGTGATTAATGGTAAAACTTGCTATCTTTTCCATCGTTTCATGTGTCAAATCATGGATATGAGACGGCGCACGGCATCAAATGTGCGCGCCGGGGCATTCTCCCAAAAGTTCTCGTATTGCGATGCATTATCGTCGTGTGCGCCGGGGGTGTCGCTCACGATTCTGAGGCAAATCATTGGCACAGATTTCAAGAAGCACACCTGCGCTATCGCAGCCGATTCCATGTCTACCGCCACAGCCTCGGGATACATCGACAATATGCGCTGAATATCCTCGGGACGGGAAACAAAAATATCGCCGGAAGCGAGGAGTCCGTAGTTGGCGCCGAGTTCCGCGGCTATCTTTTCTGCATCGAGCGGGCATGTGAATCGCGCCGGGCATCCGGCAGCCTGCCCCGGCTCGGTGCCCGGGCCGCACCAACAGTCGTGGTATGCAATCTCTGATGCGAGAATCACGTCGCCACGGCTTGCGCCATGCCCCGTGCCTCCGGCCACACCGGAGTTGATTATCACCGACGGGTGAAAATTCTCTATCATAGTAAGTGTGCCGATGGCGGCATTGACCTTGCCGATGCCACACTGCATGGCCACAACTTCGCGCGAGCCAATCTCGCCAAGCGTGAATGTGAAGCCGTTCATGGCAACCTGACGACGGTTTTCTATCAAAGGCTCAAGCAGGGCCAGTTCCTTGCCCATCGCCACTATTATTCCTATTTTCATTTTGTAACCTATGTTTTTCGCAAAGTTACAAAATTATTTTATGTTCGCCCTCACTTTGTCGAGAAAAACTTTCATGCCGGCGGCATCCCTGGCCGCGACAATGGATTGCAGTTCTGAAAGGCGTTCGCGTATTTGTTCAAGTTGGCGAGGTGTATTAGGATTGAAAAGGATTTCCTGCAAAAGATAGTCATCCTCGCTCATAAGGCCTTTTGCGATGGCCATGTGGCGTTTGAATGTGGTGCCGGGAGCCGACTGGTGCTTCATCACGGCCCCGAACACGAGGGTGGAGGCAAAGGGAATCGAAAGCGAGTAAGCAATTGTAGTGTCATGCTCTTCAAATGAGTATTCCTCAATATGCAACCCAAGGCGCGAGTAAAGGTCGCGGAAAAATATACGCCCAAGATGGTCGCCCTCTGTGATTATGATTGCATTTTCATTTGCAAGGTTGCTAAGCGAGGCAAATGTTGGGCCGAACATGGGATGAGACGAGGCGAATGGATGCCCGCTGCCGGAATAGAACTCCGGCAGCCCGGTCTTTACCGACGCTATGTCGGAAAGAATACATTGCCCCGGAATATATGGCAACACAGCCTCGAAGGCAGGGATAGTATATTTTACAGTTGCTGCATTTATTACAAGTTGCGGCTCGAAATCGCGCACCTCCTCCATCGACGTAAACCGATAGCAGCCGAATGTGAATTTAAGGCGTTCGGGGTCGATGTCGAAAATCGCCACTTCATGATCTGATGAAAGCACATCGCAAAAGAATGAGCCCATTTTCCCGGCGCCCAAAATAAGAATTTTCATTTTCCGGTAATTATTAACGTAAACGGTCGTTGAACACTTCTATCTGCTGGCGTACCGACTCCTCGTGGATAGCGGAAAGGACAATGCGCATGAAATCGCCCGACATGCCCATTTCCTGAGCCGTTTTAACACGCGAATTCATTATAGTGTCGTAGCGGGCGGCTTGCAGCACGGGGATACGGTGTTCTTTTTTGTATTGTCCGATGTCGCGCGACACTTCCATACGTTTCGACAGCACCTCGAGCAACTCATTGTCGAGACGATCGATTTGCTGGCGAAGGAGGCTGAGGCTTTCAGTGGTGGCGTTTGAATGGCGATATACAAGTGTATTGAGGATATAATTGAGCACCTCGGGAGTCACCTGCTGGTTCTTGTCGGACAGGGCACAGTCGGGGTCGCAGTGGCTTTCGATTATAAGGCCATCGAAGCCCATGTCGAGAGCCTGCTGAGAGAGAGGAGCCACAAGTTCGCGCTTGCCTCCGATATGGCTCGGGTCGCATATTATAGGCAGCGACGGGTAGCGGCGGCGAAGTTCTATCGGGATACGCCATTGCGGGAGGTTGCGGTAAAGATGCTTGCCATATGCGCTGAACCCGCGATGGATTGCTCCAAGACGCCGGATGCCTGCGTTGTATATGCGCTGCAACGCGCCAATCCAAAGTTCAAGGTCGGGGTTCACCGGATTTTTCACAAGCACGGCCACATCGGCGTTGGCCTCGGCAAGAGCATCGGCTATCTCCTGCATGGCAAAAGGATTTGCCGACGTGCGCGCGCCAATCCACAGGAGATCGATTCCGGCTTCGAGCGCAGCGGCGACATGCGCCTTGGTGGCAACTTCGGTCGATACGGCCATGCCGGTCTCTTCCTTCACCTTTTTGAGCCATTCGAGGCCGGGTACCCCTACCCCCTCAAAGCCTCCGGGCTTGGTGCGCGGCTTCCATATGCCGGCCCTGAATATCGAGATTCCACCGGCGTGCAATTCACGTGCAGTTGCAAGCACTTGCTGCTCGGTCTCGGCCGAACACGGACCTGCTATAATCAGCGGCTGCTTTATATCTATGCCTTCGAAGGCTATTGGTTGAATATCTTTCATTGTAAAGGTTGCTTTTAGTTGGTGATACGGTTAAGCGCGCGGAGCAGTGTCTGCTCGTCGGCGCAAAGTGATATGCGGATATACCTGTCGCCGTTAGTCCCGAATATAAATCCGGGGGTAAGGAATATACCTTTTTCGTATAGGAGATTGTCGGCCAAGGCTTCGGACGACTCCACTTCCGGCGGTATGCGCCCCCAGAGGAAAAGGCCCTTTTGCCGCGGGTCGAATGTGCATCCGAGCGATGTCATTATCTTTTCGGCCACAGCGCGTCGGCGCGAATAAGTGGCATTTAGATTCTCATACCATGAAGCCGGTTGTCGAAGGGCGCATACGGCGGCTTCCATGACAGGACGGAACTGCCCCGAATCGACATTGCTCTTCACCTTTATAAACCATTTTATAAACTCAGGATTGGACGCAATCATGCCTACGCGCCAGCCGGCCATGTTGTGGCTCTTTGAGAGCGAATTGAGTTCAAGGGCTATGTCCTTTGCTCCGGGGATCGACAGGATTGACATCGGCTCGCTGTTGAGTATGAAACTGTAAGGATTGTCGTGGGCGATAACAATGTTGTGACGGCGTCCGAAATCAATTATTTTTTCAAACAGGCTCCGTGAGGCCGGAGCGCCCGTGGGCATATGCGGATAATTCACCCACATTAGTTTCACTCCTTCGAGAGGCAGCCTTTCCAAGGCTTCGAAATCAGGTTGCCAGCCATTTTCCTCAACAAGGTCATAAGGGATAATCTCAGCCTGTGCAATACGCGATGCCGAGGTGTAGGTGGGATATCCGGGATTTGGCACAAGCACACCGTCGCCGGGATTCAAGAATGTAAGCGACACATGCAGCACCGCCTCTTTCGACCCTATCAGGGGCTGGATTTCACTGACGGGGTCGAGTGTCACGCCATAATGTTGCTCATAAAAATGAGCAAATGCAGACCTCAGTTCAGGTATGCCCGAGAATGGCTGGTAAGAATGGTTTCCAGGCATGCGTGCCGACGCACACAGCGTGTCGACAACATCTTCTGCCGGCATCAAGTCGGGGCCTCCGATACCGAGAGAAATAATATCACGGCCTTCGGCTTTGAGCCGGGCCACTTCTTTCAATTTCCCGGCGAAGTAATATTCTTCTATTGTCTCGACCCTTTTGGCCGGTAATATCTTTTTCATTTATATAATTACGAATTTTGGTTTTTAATTTGCATGATACTCGCCAAGCAGCCGGAAGTCGTTGAGCAGCGGGCGGATTGCGTCGATAGCCTGATGATAGCGAACAAGCGAACTGAACGTGAGGTCGACGTAAAAACGGTATTCCCACTCGCGCCCGATTATCGGCATCGACTGTATCTTGGAAAGGTTCATGTCGTAGAAAGACAGGATGGTGAGCACTTTTGACAGCGCGCCGTTGGTATGCGGCAATGTGAAAACAATCGAGGCTTTGTCTATCTCGCTTTCGTCCGGCCCTATCTCTCCGGCAAGGAGCGGATCGGCAAGAATGAGAAAACGGGTGAAATTGCGTTTATTGGTCTCAATGCCGGTTTCAAGTATGTCAAGGCCGTAAAGCCTGGCGGCATACTCTCCGCACACGGCAGCGTGCCCCATGAGCGACTGCCCGGCTATCTCGCGGGCCGACCCGGCAGTGTCGAACCGCTCGACCATCTTCAAATTCGGATGCCGGCGAAGATATTGCTCACATTGCATCAAGGCCATAGGATGAGAGTTCACCTCCGACAGGCTGTCGACAGTCTGTCCGGGAAGGGCGCAAAGCACATGCGAGATACGCATCTTATGCTCTCCCACAATCCGCAGCGAACTCTGACGAAGCAACTCATGGTTTTGCAATAGGCTCCCTGCAATGGTGTTCTCTATGGCCACAATGCCAATAAGCGAGGCGTCGAGCGACAGCCTCTCGAACATTTCCGGAAATGAGTCACACTCCACGGTGCAAACCTCTTCTCCGGAAAAGAATTCCCTTGCGGCCGCATCATGGAAACATCCTTCTATGCCTTGTATCGTTACCTTTTTCATTGTTACCTTTTATAATAAAAAATCCCGCTGTATTTAAACAAACGGGACTATGCTGCAAAAATTATAATCATTGGGGCTATACAACCGTGCAAATCCCGTCCTTATCCATCGGATAAAAATAAAAATAACGAGAATATGCATAAAATCGTGTCATTTTGTATTGCTTTTGATGCGACAAATTTACATACTATTTCTAAAACTCCAAAATTAATTGACATTTTTTACATCAAAAAACACTTTTTTTGATTATTTTCTTGAAATATGCATGATAATTCGTTATTTTTGCATAAAGTATTTTAATTTCCTATGAAAAAGTTTTTACTCATTGCTTTTGCGGCATCCTTGCTCATCACAGGGGCATGTGCCGGCTCAAATGATAAATCAGGACCAATGGAAAAAGACAAAACAGAAAAATGCGATACCGCTACGGTGTATTTCACATCGGAAATATCGCCGGAAAGCCTTGTCAAGATATTCAAGGCTCTCGGCGTGGAACCCACAGGCAATGTCGCCGTCAAAATCTCCACAGGCGAGGGAGGCAACACACACTATCTGAAACCGGAACTTATCGGCAAACTTGTCTCAGAAGTCGACGGCACGATAGTGGAATGTTGCACCGCCTACGGAGGCACACGCCAGGACCCGAAATTGCACTGGGAAACAATCCGCGAACACGGCTTCGACAAGATTGCGAAAGTTGACCTCATGGACGAATTCGGAGAGTTCAACATTCCCGTTGCAGACACCACACATATTAAATATGACATTGTAGGAGAGCATCTGAAGAATTACGACTTCATGGTCAACCTCGCCCACTTCAAAGGCCATGCCATGGGCGGCTTTGGCGGTGTGCTGAAAAACGCTTCCATCGGCGTGGCATCGACCAATGGCAAAGCCTATATCCACTCCGCAGGCAAATACGACACCCCCGAGAAATTCTGGGAGGACCTTCCTGAACAAGACCATTTTCTTGAATCAATGGCAGCAGCTGCGCAAGCCGTGCACGATTATATGAACGGCAAGAGCGAAGACGGCACTCCGCGGGTGGTCTACATCAATGTCCTCAACAATCTGTCTGTGGACTGCGACTGCGACGGGCATCCGGCCGCACCCGAGATGAAAGACCTTGGAATCGCGGCAAGCCTCGACCCTGTCGCTCTCGACCAGGCATGTCTCGACATGGTGTTCAACCACGAATCCTCCGAGGGCGACAACTCAGCCGCACTGATAGAAAGAATCAACCGTCAGCACGGCACTTACATCACCCCGTACGCCGCATCAATCGGCCTCGGCTCGCTCAACTACAAACTCGTTGAATTAAACTGAAATATCTGATTTGCAACGAAACGCAATAAAAATGTCTGCGTGACAAAGAACTGAATCGTATATGCGCACACGGCAGCCTGCTCACGGGCTGCCGTTCCTATTTCAAGACCCGCTTAATGCACCATGCCGCCAACAAGAAAGGCTTGGCTGCCGAAAGAACAATTGCAGTAAGCCGGGGATAAAGTGAAGTGATGGCGCCAAATTTGTCTGAAATTTCCGGCATTGCCGGATAAGCCTTTAACAAGCGGTAAGTATCGCTATGACGCAAACGCCACATATAGCGCGTGATGCAAGTGCGCCGTTTAAACCGATATTGCGCCACAACAACATCAGCACTTTCTCGGTCGATACCAATCTGCCTCAATGCTATATGCCCCACCCTTTCCGAATTTTTAAGCATATCTTCTATCTTGATGACGTCGTTGCCTATTGAAGAAGTTTGTCCGTCGTAAACGGCATGCCTGACCACAGCAATCGGCCTGTAAGTGATTTTTCCGGCGGCAAGAGTGCATCGCATCACAAAATCAGAATCCTCCATTCTGACATTTTCTTCAAATTTCAGATTCTCGCGGCGTAGAAATTCCAGCGAATAAGCATATTCCCAAGGCGTCCAGGGAATGGCGCACTTTACCATATAGTCGCGCCCGGAAAGCATTTCCTGTGTGTTGCCGCCAAATGATAAACGAGGGATTTCCTGACCATCTCGTGCCTCATAATAGTCAAAAGTGACAATATCGGGATATACTCCTATATCATCTATCGCCCTTTTCAAGGCCTGCAATGCCCCCGGGAGGAAATCGTCGTCGTGGTCAAGAAAGAGTATGTAACGCCCGGACGCATTCTCCACTCCATTATTCCGCGCGGCACCCTGACGTCCGTTTTCGTTGCGTCGCAGCAACCAGGCATTGCACTGCGGATGGCTCTTGATGGCTTTATCGATTAGAATTGCTGTATCGTCGGGCGAGGCATCATCTATGAATATAACCTCGAAGTCGGATTCCGACAACCCTTGCGACGCAATATTGTCAAGAATGTGCGATGCACAATCACCCCCGCAGTAAACCGGAATCACGATTGAGAATAGTGGCGTTGACATTAGAAATGAGATGCCAAAACTCTCCTATGGCAACTATATGAACAAAAAAAAGCGTGAGAGTCTGCACTGTTGCCCGTCACACCCTTTGAGGCCTTCGCATTGCCCGGTATAGTAAGACGAGCAACGACGAGGCCTCACGCTGATAAGTATTATATAGCGCACCATACATGTCTATCGATTTGTAAAATTATACAATTCAATAGACATATATTAAACATATATGTACACTTATCACACGAGGCGTCTACCGTTGCCATGTCTTTGACTATACCAAATGAATGTTGCGAAGATTCCAAAGGGTCAAAAACAAGCGTAAGTTGACGCTTTCCGTATGTCTATGTCTCGTTGCCAACCGCCTCCTCTGAGGCATCATGCAACGAGTATGCAAATTTAGCAATTTTTATTCTAAAATGCCGCCACTTTTCAAATTTTTAATGACATACATTTTTATTCATTATGTGTGTCACAAGAGAAATTTACCGTTTTGATGCGGATGCACGGCTCGTGCATCCACATCAAAACGGTAAAGAGATTCTTTTTCTATTTCATTGAAGGAATAGGGGGCGGAGGAAGTCGGGGATTTCTATTTCTTCGTTTTTCAGGTCAAGGAGCAACTGTTGCCCCTTGGCCGTGAGCGTGAAGCGCATCTGACGCCGGTCGGTGTCGCCCATCGACCGGACTATCAGAGACTTTTTTTCTATCGAGCGGAGCACCTTCGATGTGTTGGAAGGCGAAAGACCTATGTTTTCGGAGATGCAGGATGCTGTGAGCGTGTCGCCACCGAGACAGCACAGCGCCATGGCTTCGTTGGGCGTAACGCCGTAGCGGCCCAGCAATTGTGCTTCGAGTTCGGCCATCGCATTTATCAATTCCCGCATTATGCAGATGGATTTGATTTTTTCCATTGACGTATATCAGATAAAGAGATTTACATTGGATTGATCGGCACGCGACATATATGTGGCCACGCCTCCGATTGTAACTTCGTCGAGCAATTCCTCACGTGCCACGCCCATCACGTCCATTGACATCTGGCATGCGATAAACTCAACGCCGTTCTGAATCGCCTGCTCTCGCAACAATTCAAGGGAGTCGACATTTTTCTTCTTCATGATATGGCGCATCATCTTGCTGCCGATGCCGCCCATATTCATTTTTGAGAGTTTGAGTTTCTTTGAACTTGACGGAAGCATCATCCCGAACATTTTTCCGAAAATATCTTTTCTAACGGCCGGCTTTACTTCTTTCTTGATGGCGTTCAAACCCCAGAAAGTGAAAAATATGGTCACCTTCTTGCCGGTTGCCGCTGCTCCGTTGGCGAGCACAAAAGTGGCAAGCGTCTTGTCGAGGTCGTCGCTGAACAGGATAAATGTCTTTCCTTTCTCATCGCCTGCCGAGCCAACTTGATTATTTTCGGGCGAGCCTTTGGCTACTGTCACATAGTATTTCCCTCCCTGCGAAGTGGAAGACACAACGCGGTTGCCCGTTGTGTGGCACCAGGCCTCGGCATCGCGGGGAAAGCCCGGATCGGTGGCGATAACTTCGAGTTGCTCTCCATCGGCAAGAGACTCCACTCCTTTTTTCAATTTCATGATAGGGCCGGGACATGAGATGCCGCAAGCATCAACCTTGATTGTGCGCTTGCCTTCTTTTTCCGAATGTGCCGCTGCCGAGGCTTTGCCTTCTGTTCCACGAGGCTGCTGAATCTTAGCAGTGGCAGATTTATACAGTTTCAATCCGCCTATAAGATTCCGCACGTCGGCAAAACCATTCTGCCGAAGGATATTGGACGCGAGATAGCCTCGCAATCCCACACCGCAATAAAGGAATACAGGTTTGCCGGCAGGAATCTCGCCAATGCGCTCGCGCATATCGTCGAGAGGAATATTGATTGCTCCCGGCAATGCGCCGAGTGAGAATTCGTCGGGGGTGCGCACATCTATCAATGTAACCTTGGAGAGGTCGGCATCGCGGAGTTCGCGCCAATACAGGGGCGACATTTTTCCGCTGAGGATATTGCCGGCCACATATCCTGCAACAGCCACCGGGTCTTTTGCCGAAGAATACGGTGGGGCGTATGCCTGTTCAATTGCCTGGAGGTCGTAGACAGTGCCGCTACGCTTGATAACAAGTGCAAATTCATCGATACGCTTGTCCACTCCGTCATATCCGACAATCTGGGCGCCAAGCAACTTTCCATCGGCCGGTGAGAATGTCACTTTAATAGACATGGGCAAAGCCCCGGGATAATATCCGGCATGAGAATTGGGGTGTATCGTAGCCGACAGATATTCAATGCCGAACTGGCGCAGACGCTTTGCCGGCAGGCCTGTTGCAGCGACGGTGAGGTCGAATACTTTCGCCACAGATGTTCCGACAGCCCCTTCGTAGGTCTGCCGGTTGCCAAACACCATATTGTCGGCAACGATGCGGGCCTGGCGGTTGGCAGGTCCGGCAAGATAGTTGAGCCATGGCTTGCCGGTGAGAGGATGACTGAACTCTATGGCATCGCCAACAGCATAGATGCTTTCGTCGGAAGTCTGCAAATAATCATTTACCTTTATACCCTTCATCTCGCCCAGTTCAAGCCCGGCATCAACGGCAAGCGATGTATTGGGACGCACCCCAATCGACAGGACAACCATATCGGCAGGCAGCACCTCTCCCGATTTAAATTTCACATCAAGGCCGTCTGATGTTTTCTCAAACGCCTCCACCGCCTTGCCAAGGTAAAGGCTTACGCCCTTTTGTGCAAGATGTTCGTGAACAAACGATGCCATGGAATAATCGATGGGGGCCATTACCTGGTCGGCCATCTCCACCACGGCTACCTTAATGCCGGCATCGTGAAGATTCTCGGCCATTTCAAGCCCAATGAACCCTGCACCTATAATAACGGCAGTCTTGGGCTTATGCGTATTTATGTAACTTTTTACAGCATCCGTGTCGGCCACATTGCGCAAGGTGAATATGCCCTCCGAATCGATGCCGGGCAGAGGTGGACGCACCGGAGATGCACCGGGCGACAGCAGCAGCCGGTCATAGTTTTCAACATACTCCCTGCCATCGGCAGTTTTTACCGTCACAGTCTTTTCTTTGGGATTTACGGCTGTCACTTCCGAGAGAATCCTGACATCGATATCGAAACGCCGGCCAAAGGCCTCGGGAGTCTGGACAAAAAGTTTCTCACGCTCGGCAATCACACCGCCTATGTAATAAGGCAACCCGCAGTTGGCGTATGAGATATGCTCCCCTTTTTCGAATAGCACTATTTCCGCGTGCTCATCATTTCGCCTGATTCGTGCGGCAGCAGTTGCTCCGCCTGCCACACCTCCAATTATTATGTACTTCATTTATATGTTTTGTTTTCGTTTATAAATAGTTTCCAATGGAAAACACTGCAAAGATATGCACAATATTTTGAATACACAAATTTTCCAAAGGAAAATATTTCAATATTCAATAATTCGCAATAAAAAATCCGCGGACCAAATAAAAGTCCGCGGATTACATTATTGACTTAAATCAAGTATTTTTCAAGAAACGCAAATGAAGCGTCAATATTATTCAGATTTTTAGAGAAGGGAGATGGAGCGGGAGATGAAGCGGGCAAGGGGCTCGCCTTTGAGGAGGCCGTTGCCGAGGAGGGCAAGGTCGATGAGTTGTCCGGCAAGGGGCTGTGTGGCGGCGTAATCGGCAATGGCCTTTTCCTGCTCGCCGCGCAGGCGCGAAACTTCGGCCTCTATGTCCTTTATGCGCTGGTCGTCTTCGGCTGAGGTTTTGCCTTCGGGAGCGTCCTTGCGGATTTTTTCAGCCTCGGCGTTCTTTGCCTCAATTTCAGAAGCGATGGGCTGCACCGTTGCGTCGAGTGCCTTGGCTGCCTCGTCCTTAATGCGGACAATGAGCGGATGCTCGGTATTGACGACAAGGTTGTAACTGTCGGGCAGTTCGCCATAGAAACCCATGCCAGGCTGCATGGCCGCCATGTCTTTCATTCGGCGCATAAACTCGTTCTGTGTTATCACAATCGGCTGGGCGTTGGATGCGAGAGCCTCAAAGGTGACAAGGAAGTTGGTTTTGTCGATTGCCGGAATCTGCGAGCGGAAGAGCGTGGTGAGTTCGTCGCGCTGCAAGGGGGTGAGGTCGGCGACCTTCGCGTCGGTCTTGCGGATGAGATTGTCGACAATATCCGAGTCGACACGCACAAACTGTGTCTTTTCAAGTTTCTGCTCAAGGAGGCCGATGAAATGATTGTCGAGTTGGCCGTCCATAAGCAGTACGTTGTATCCACGGTCGGTTGCGGCATTGATATATGTGTATTGAGCCACAGGATCGGTGGAATAGAGATATATGATATTGCCGTCGCGGTCGGTCTGCTCGGGCTCGACAAGAGCCTTGTATTCATCGAGGGTAAAATATTTGCCTTCGGTGTCCTTTACGAGAACAAACTTCATGGCTGCCTCGCAGAACTTCTCGTCGGTGAGCATGCCGTATTCGATAAACACCTTGATGTCGTCCCATTTCTTTTCGTAATCGGCACGGTCGGCCTTGAAGATTTCTTCGAGACGGGCGGCAACTTTCTTAGTGATGTACGACGAAATTTTCTTGACGGCAGAGTCGGCTTGAAGATACGAACGCGACACATTGAGAGGAATGTCGGGGGAATCGATCACACCTTGAAGCAGCATCATGAATTCGGGCACCACTCCTTCGACGGAGTCGGTGACGTACACCTGGTTGCAATACAACTGGATGCGGTTTTTCTACACATCGAAAT
>CANRZQ010000003.1 GCA_947644475.1 uncultured Muribaculaceae bacterium | reverse complement strand
TCATGAAAATCAATAAGTAAATGGCGTTTGTTAAAAATCTTTTGGGACAGCAGTGGGCGAAAGCCCGTGTTTATGACGCATCACGGAGGTTCGACTGCGGCCGCAGTCGAATAACAACATATCATCATAACATGGGCTTGCGCCCATGCCTACCATATTAAGCGGCTCTGCCGCTTCTGCCGAAAAGACATGCCCATAAATCCGGATTGGCCTCGGCTTATGCTCTTATATGCAAATAATGTTAAACAAACGTTAAAGTAGTGTTAAACACACATAATTCTACCTTCCACACCGTTAATAAACACTCATTTTGAAAAATAAACATCAATATACATTTACCTATCCCCTATCCTGCCAACCAATCACTAAAATATATGAAAAAACTACTACTCCTTTTCGGGTTCCTAACCCTCCTTTTCGCCGGCACCCCCACCGCCGTCGCCGCCGAAAAATCCTACACTATCACATTTGCTGCGCAAGGCAATGATGGAGGAACAATGACAGCAACCTCCATTCAAAATGCCATTACAGAAGGCGATATTTATGTAAACAACATTACAGATGTAAATAAAATTTATGATGCCTCAAAAAATGAGGGATTGCGCTTTGGCAACAGTAGCAGCAGAGGTTCATTTACCATTAACCTTAACCCTGAGGGACAGGTAAAAGCAAAAAAAATCATAGTTTATGCAAAAAGATACGGCTCAGATGCCGATTGCAAAGTAAGCGGTCCTTTTGACGCCACGAATTCAAATGCCCTTACCAATGAATACGAAAACTATGAATTTGAAAACTCAAATTACATACTCAACCCGGCTATAACCTCCATCAAACTTTCCGTAACGACCAAACGCGGCTACATCAAATCCGTTACCGTCATATATGATGCCGAAGAAGGCGGCGATGGCGGTAAAACACCCGTTGATCCCGTTGACCCGGTTGATCCCGACCCCACCCCGAGCGAGGAAGGATACTATCTTACCGATATATCCAAACTTGTCACCGGCGACATTGTCGTAATTGTTGACAAAAGCAGTTCTCGCGCTCTTAACTCCTCCAATGGCTCGTCAAGCGCACCGGCAGCGACACAAGTAACACTTAACGCCGATAAATCCAAACTGACTTCCACCCCCGACAACAATCTGCTTTATAAAATTGAAGTTACAGGTCAAAACTACAAGTTCGCAACTGTAACCAACGAAAAGGATTATCTTTATACAACAAATAGCAATAATGGCGTCCGTGTCGGCACAAACACCAATAACACATTCTCCTGGACATCCGGCTATCTGAAAAATACAGCTACAAGCCGATATTTAGGAGTATACAATAACTCTGACTGGCGTTGCTACACGTCCTCCACTACCAATATTAAATCCACCCAAACCGCTTTCTACAAATATGTGAAGGGCGACGGCGCACCGGCTGCTCCCACTTTCTCGCTTGCAGAGGGTACTTACACAGAAGCGCAATCTGTTGAAATCTTTGCCACTAACGGCTCATCTATTTTCTACACAATCGATGGCACAGAACCCACCGCAGAATCAACGCCCTACACCGACGCGATTTCCATCGACAAAACCACAACTGTCAAGGCTATTGCAGTGCGCGACGGCAAGGTATCTGCCGTAGCATCCGCAACATACACCATCGACATTCCCGCTCCCTCCGCTCCCGTCATCACCATCAACGGCGCAGAATTCAACGGCGCGACATATGAATACGAAATTGGCAAGGTTGTCCCCGTCACTGTATCGGCCAAGGGTGCTGAATCCATCACCTATACCATCGACGGCGAATCTGCAACAGTTGCCGGCTCCTCTTACACATTCTATGTATCGACAGACTGCTCCTACTCTTTCTTCGCCACTAATGCCGTCGGCGACTCTGAAACCGTCTCCATTTCCTTCGTAGGTGTCGAGAAGCCCTACACATTCTACCAAATCATCACCTCCACCGACCAGCTCGAATACGGTAAGGAAGTTATCATAGCCCACGACGGCAACACTTCCGTGGCTATGAGCACAACTCAAAACAAAAACAACCGTAGCGAAACTGCTGTCGACATGGTTGCCCGCAAATACATCGTAAATCCCGGCGATGAAGTGCAGATGATCACTCTTATCGAAGACTACACTGCTACCGACGATTACAAATGGAACCTCTACGTCGGCATGGATGAAGAAAATAACATGCAGTATCTCTACGCTCCCGGTGGTGGAAATTACATGAGAACATCTGCCGAAATCACTAATAACAGCATCGCTGCTATTGAAATAGGAGCCAACACATATTCTGCCACGATAAAATTCCACAACACCGACGACTCTCGAAATGTAATCAAACATAATAACAATAATAAACTGTTCTCTTGCTATGCAGCCGGAGACCAGCAAGATGTCTATATGTACGCCAAGGTTGACGGCTATCACTATGCCTACAACAACATCGCACAACTTGACGAAAACCGCCAGGCAGGCGACCTCGTGATGATTTCCGACGCTTATGTTGTGGAAGAAGACGGTGTGAAAAACATCATTGTCTACAATCTTGAAAACGGTGCTGTCGAGGCCCGCTACCCCGTCACTCTTGAAGATAACAACAAAAACAGTTTTGTCGCAAACCGCATCCACAATGTAATCGGCACTGTGGCAAAGGACGGCGAGACAATCTCTATCGTCGACGCTGTGATTGCCGACTCCAACGACCCGATGCTCGCCATCGACACGATGCCTGCCATCTCGTTCGAAGAGAACGGTGAGCCGACCCAGGGCGGAGCACAGTATATCCACAAGCCTGTGACCATCTCGCACGCTTTCCACGCTGCCGGCAACGCCACTATCTACTACACCCGCGACGGCTCTACGCCCGACATCAAGAATGCCCGTGAAGAAAACGCCGCCGCATCGGCCCGCTCTCGCGCCGAAGGCGAGGAGGAAGAAACTCCCATTGCCGACCCGACACTCGACAAGGGCACATTCGTCTACTCCGGTCCCTTCTACGCCGTCCACCCCAACAACTGGCAAAACATCGCCCACGGCAATCCTATCAATATCAAGGCCGTAGCCGTGCCCACAATGGCCGGAGCACACCTTTGGAACGCTTCCGACGTGGCTGAGATGTCGCAAGGCATCACCACCGGCATCACCGACATCAACGCTGCCGATGCCGACGCCACCTACTACACCATCCAGGGCATCCGCGTCGACGCTCCCGCCGCCGGCAACATCTACATCCACGTTGCCAACGGCCGCGCCGCCAAAGTACGCTTCTAAAAATACACTTCCCCCATAACTTTCAAGCGCCGCACCCCATCTTCGGGGCGCGGCGCTCGCTTATTTTAAGTATTTTAAGGACTTTAAGGTCATTAAGGACCTTAAACTTCCCAACTCCCAAACTTCCCAACTTCTACACTTCCACCTCGGCGATGCCCCGGCGGAGTATCACGGGCGAGGCCGAGTCGGTGAGGTCCACCACCGTAGAGTGCGCCGTGCCGCCCTCGCCGCCGTCGACCATCAGGTCGGCGCAATGGGCATAGTGCATGCGTATGGCGTCGGGCGAGGCCAGTTCGTCGGCATCGTCGATGTCGACCGACGCCGACAGTATCGGGTGGCCCAAGGCTCGGGCCAGGGCGCACGCTATCGCATTGTCGGGCACGCGCACCTCCACGGTCTTGCGGCCTTTCAGCACCTTTGGCAGGCGCGGCGACACCGGCAGCACAAACGTGACCGGACCGGGCAGCCATTCCTTCATAAGGCGGAAAGCGCGGTTGTCGATGCGCGCATACTCCGACGCCTGCGACATGTCGGCGCACACAATCGAGAGCAACTGCTTGTCGGGGGCAACGCCCTTGATGGCGCAGAGCCGCTCGATGGCGCGGTTCGACAGCGCGTCGCAGCCCAAGGCATATACAGTGTCGGTGGGATACAAGATAACCTGTCCGTCGGTAAGAGCCTCCACGGCCGTGTCGATAAACCGCTCGTTGATCGACGTGGGAAAAATTTTAAGCGCCTGCATAATAGAAGAATTTTGTTGCGCAAATTACACAATTTTGGAGGATTACGCAAATAAAACATGCGCAATCCTCCAATCAAGGCCTAATACCTTAAATAAGATTCAATATTTAACGCGCGGCTCCATTTCCTTGGCCTGGTCGATCATAGCCTGGATTTCCTTTACCGACGGCACACGGTTGCACAGGTTGCGCCTGTCGTTCACCTCCTCGCAGGCTGCGGCAAGGTTACCGGCCACACGGTGGCGCAGTTCCTTCACGGTGTCGACGCCGGCAGCCTCGAGCAGTTCGGCAAACTGGCCGGCGATACCGCGGATGCGGAACAGGTCGGCATGGTTGGTCCATTTGAGGATAAGTTTTTCGGAGATGCCTGTTGCCTCGGCCAGGGCGGCACGTCCGCGGCGCGTCTCGCAGCGGTCGAGCAAATCGTCGGTTGTGCGGATGCCTGCCTCTTGAAGTTTCTCGGCATATGCTGCGCCGATGCCTTCTATTTCATCAATCTTGTAACTCATGATTAAAAAAATTAGGTTAAGTGATACATTCATAACAAATTGCACATCATCATAGTTTTAGCCGAAAATTTGCAAAATCATAAAAAAAAACATACCTTTGCTTTCCATATTATTTCCCGGCAGGAACACTAACCGCGAAGCGCTTTGCCATAGGCAAAGAACCCTCTGGCTTGTGGAATATCCCGCACGAAAAACAAAATATTTTAGACAACCTTTAACATATCCGCACATGAAAAAATTTTTCAGCGAATTCAAAGAGTTTGCCATGAAGGGCAACGTGGTCGACATGGCTGTCGGTGTTATCATCGGCGCGGCATTCGGCAAAATTGTCACTTCCCTCGTCAACGACGTAATCATGCCCCTCATCGGCCTTGCCACCGGAGGCATCAACTTCTCCGACCATAAATGGGTCATACAGCAGGCCGTGACCAAGGGCGAGGAAATCGTCACCCCCGAAGTGGCCGTGACATGGGGCGCTTTTGTACAGACCGTGTTCGACTTCATCATCGTGGCATTCTGCATCTTCGTCGCCATCAAGTTTGTGAACAAACTCAAACGCGAGAAACCGGCCGAGCCCGCTCCCGAAGCCCCCGCAGGCCCCACCCAGGAAGAACTTCTCATACAGATACGCGACATCCTCGCCAAAAACCAGAAGCAATAAGAAGTTGAGGCCAATATTCCTCATCGGATTCATGTGCTCGGGGAAGACAACCCTCGGCCGGGCCCTTGCCGCGCGGTTAGGCATGCGCTTCATCGACCTCGACCAAGCCATCGAGGAGCGCGCCGGCATGTCGGTGTCCGAAATCTTCCGGACATCCGGCGAGGACCGCTTCCGCAGCCTCGAGGCCGAGATGATAGGCGAAATGTGCAGCCTCACCGACACCATTGTCGCCACCGGCGGGGGCACCCCCTGCCGCCCCGGCATGATGCAGCGCATGAACGCCGCAGGACTCACCGTGGCGCTCGACGCACGCCCCGGCCGCCTCTATCCCCGGCTGATGCAGGGGCGCGAAAACCGCCCCCTGCTCGCTTCGGCCCACACCGAGGCCCGCATGCGCGACATCGTCGAGCCATTGCTCAGCGCCCGCGAGCCATTCTACGCAATGGCCTCCCTGCGCTTCGACTCGTCATTCCTCGAGACAGAAGACGAAATAGCGGCCACCGTCGGCCGATTCATCGAAAACCCTCTCTTCAAGGCCGAATACTCCAACCAATAATCCCAACCCACCCTTCAAATGGCCACAATATCCTCAGCGCCCACACCCCTGGAACAAATGCTCCGGATAGGCGTCAACCGCCGCAACATCACCATAGGCCTTCCCGCCCCGGCACCCGGCGAAGACCGCCGCTTCCCTCTCACCCCCGAAGCCGCCGGGATGCTCGTCGAGCGCGGTTTCACCGTAAAAATGCAAAAAGGCGGATCTGCCGCGATACACTACCCCGACCTGCGCTACCAGCAACAGGGAGTAGAGATTGTCGAACGCGCCGAGGCTCTCCGCACCGACATGGTAATCTACCTCTCCCCCCTCTCCCCGGCCGACGCCCGCGGCCTCAAACGCGGCTCAATGCTCATGACCCTCTTCCCGGCTGTGGCCGCCGACCCCGAAGTGGTCAAGACTCTCCTCATCAAAGGCATAATAACAATAGCCCTCGACCATATCACCGACGACAGCGGACACACACCCTTCGCCGACATCCTCGCCGAGATAGCCGGCCGGGCCTCAATGGCCACGGCATCGGCCCTGCTCGCCGACTCCGTCCACGGCAAAGGAATCCTCCTTGGAGGCATCGCCGGCATCGTCCCGTGCGAGGTCACCATCCTCGGCTCAGGCATCGACGCGATAGCCGCCGCACAGTCAGCAATGGGCCTCGGAGCCACAGTGCGCATGTTCGACAACGACTCCTACCGCCTGCGCGCCGCCCTGCGCCAGCTCGGCCAGGGCATAGCCGGGTCGGCCCTCCACCCGCGCGTGCTCATCAACGCCCTGCGCTCGGCCGACGTAGTTGTCGCCACCGACATCCGACCGCTCCACATAATATCGGCCGACGTAGTGGCCGAGATGAAAGCCGGAGTAATCACATTCGACCTCACATCCGGCATCCGCAGCGTATTCCCATCCATGCCAAAAGTCGACCTCGGCAACGCCTCCGCCGCCGACAACACCATGGACGGCCGCCGCGTATGCTACATCAACCCTGCCAACGCCGTGCCCCGCACAGTGGCCATGGCCCTGAGCAACACATTCCTCACAATGATAACCGAAATATTCACCTGCGACGGAATGACAAACGCCCTCATGCTCAACCGCGGGCTCCAGAACGCAGCCCTCACATTCCTCGGCAAGCCCGTCAACGCCGAAATCGGAGCCCTCGTCGGACTCCGGGCCGTCGACATAAACCTAATCCTGCAATTCTCCTGATGCCATCACGAAAATTCTACGTCGTCTGGGAAGGATACCAGCCCGGAATATACGACTCCTGGGAAGAATGCAAAACCCAGATCGAAGGCTACCACGGCGCAAAATACAAAGCATTCAGCTCCTGCGAAGAAGCCACCGAGGCATTCCGCCGCGACCAGGACGCCTCACTGATGCAATTCTACACATTCCTCACCCAACAGCCCGTGCAACAAGTCAACTACGAAGCATTTCCCGAAATACGCCTCGACGCGATAGCCGTCGACGGAGCATGCAACAAAAACCCCGGCGGCAACGTCGAATACCAAGGCGTGCGCGTCGGCACAGGCGAGCGCATCTTCCACGCCGGCCCGTTCCACTACGGCTCAAACAACATAGGCGAATACCTCGGCATAGTCCACGCCCTCGCCCTGCTCGCACAAAAAGGCGACACCACAACGCCAATCTACACCGACTCCGTCACCGCACTGTCGTGGGTGCGCCGCCGCGCCCACCGCTCCACCGTGAAATTCCCCCCCGAAAGCCCCCTGCCCGGCCTTCTTGCCCGCGCCGACCGCTGGCTTCAGACCCACCCCTTCCAAAACCCCATCCTCAAATGGGAAACCGACCGCTGGGGCGAAATCCCCGCCGACTTCGGCCGCAAATAAAAATTTCACGTTAATTGCCGTTAATTACTCGTTAATTTTTCAATCATCAGTCATGCCCGAAATTCATCAATACCAAAACATCGTCTACAAAATTATCGGGGCGGCAATGACAGTACACCGTGAACTCAACTTCGGATTACTCGAAGCCATATATCAAGAAGCCCTGGAAACCGAATTGAATACATTGGGCATTCAATGCAAGACAGAATATAATGTCCCCGTATTCTACAAAGGCAAACTTATGAAAAAACACTATGAAATCGACCTAATGGCAGGCGATATAATATGCGAACTGAAATCTGTCTCAAAAATCATACCCGCTCATAGAGCGCAACTGTGCAATTATCTTCGGTTGACACACAAACCCCTCGGTTTGTTGATAAACTTCGGAACAAACAAACTTGAATGTGAAAGGTGGGCATACAGTCTCGACACAAACGAATGCTTTCTGGTCGACATTAATTTAAATCCGGCAATTTAGACCGTCCAAAAAAATTAACGTATATTACACATTAATATCCACTTATTACTCATTATTTTAATTAATGCCCCTGAGATAATTAATTCATGCAATAATTAACGCCAAAACATATTTTGAAAATTAACGGCTCATTATACGATAATTAACGTTAAAAAACACACAACATTCAACGCTAAAACCACCATACAAACGACTTTATATGTGAAAAAGCCCATTTTTTTTGCTATCTGAAAAAAAATGCTTATCTTTGTGCGATTTTGCGCATAATGGCAAAAACACAACCTTGCGCCCCTGGCGCGCCATCCCTCGAATAATAAACAAATACCCCTAATAAACCAAATGGCAACACTTGAAAAAATCAGAAGCAAGTCGGTGTTCTTGTTCACTATCATCATCCTTGCCCTTCTTGCATTCATTCTCGGCGACGCCCTCACCTCAGGCCGCTCATTCTTCGGTCCCGGTGACACAATCGCAAAAGTAGGCGGCGAAAAAATCAAATACCAGGACTACTCCGCCCGCTACACACAAAACTCCGAGCAGGCCCAGCAGAGCCAGCGTCGCTCCGACCCCGACGAACTCGCACAGAGCACTCTCCAGCAACTCGTGTTCGAGACCCTTCTCAACCGCGAGATCGACAACCTCGGAATCACCGTTACCGATAAAGAAATCACCGCCGCAATGACCGGCGACAACCCCCACCCCGCGGTGGCACAGTTCATCTACACCGTATCGCAGCAGCTCGGCCTCCCCGAAGGCTCCAACGGCCGCACAATCATCGACGTGATGAACAACCCCGCCCGCTACAACTTCCCCCCCGAAGTTGGCGAGCAAATCAAGCAAATGTGGAAAGCTCAGGAAGACCAGCTTGAAGCACAAATCAAGCAGGCCGCCTTCGGCGCACTCGTCACCGGCCTCTTCACATCCAACAACATCGACGCACAGGCCATGTACGACAACAACATGACCCAGTCGCAAGTAGCATACGTATCCACACCGTTCAGCGCAATCGCCGACGACCAGGTGGAAATCTCCGACGACGACCTCAAAAACAAATGGGCCGAGACAAAGAGCGACTACTTCCTCCCCGAAGAAACACGCACCGTCGACTACATCGTTGTCAACATCCAGCCCTCGTCCGACGACCTCAACGCCGCCGAGGTAGAAGTCGACAACACAGCCGCCGCACTCGCTACAACCGAAGGCCTCGAGGCACTCGCCGCCAAGCCCCGCTTCTCTACCGAGAACGTCGTGACACCCGTGGCACGCCTCAAAAACAACGCCGACCTCCGCACACTCCCCGACTCCGCAGTTGCAAAAGGCCGCGTACACAAATTCCCCAAACGCCAGAACACTTTCACAATCGCAAAAGTGCTCGACGTTACAGCACAGATCGACTCAATCAACATCTCCATGCTCGGCGCCCCCACACGCGCAGCCGCCGACTCACTCCTCGCCCTCATCAACGGCGGACGCTCCTTCGCATCCCTCGTTGAAGAAAACCAGGGCATGGGCGTCGACAGCGTATGGCAGACCCTCATAGGTGCTCCCGCCGAAATGAAAACCCTCCTCGAGGCCGCAAACGTAGGCGTTCCCTTCGTCTACTCCGACTCACTCCGCGGCGAAGGCGCAGTAATCTACAACATCAACCGCCGCCACGCCCCCGTCAACGTAGCAGAAGTAGCCGTAATCAAATACGTAGTCGACCCCTCCGCTCAGACCATCTCCGACATCAAGACCGGCCTCAACTCATTCCTCGCCTCCAACTCCAAAGCCGACCTCTTCTCGCAGAACGCCGACTCACTCTACCGCCTCCAGCACGCCGAGGTTACACCCTCGTCGGCACACATCGGCAACGTAGCCGACTCACGCCAGGCCGTAAAATGGACCATGGACGCAAAAGCAGGACAAGTATCCAAAATATTTGAAAACCAAGACCACTACCTCGTCGTAGCACTCAAAAACATCTACGACGGCGAATACCGCCCCGCTAACGCACCCGAAATCCAGGATGCCCTCCGCGCTCGCGTCCTCGCCGACAAAAAAGCCGCAAAACTCTCCGAGCAATACCCCGCCGGAAAATACAACGACCTCCATGGCTACGCGCAAGCCATGAACACCACCGTGCAGGCCGACTCCGCCGTAGTGTTCACATCGCCCCGCCTCGGCGCACTCGGCTTCGGTGAATTCGCCGTGCAAGGCAACATCGCCGGCGCACCCCAAGGAAAAATCGTAGGCCCCGTACAAGCCAACAACTCCATTGTCTACTTCATGGTCAACGGCTCCAAGAAAGAAGGCCGTCCCTTCGACGCACGTCAAGACGGCATGTCGTTCATGCAGTCGTTCGGCATCTCCGACTACTACAACATGCTCGTAGGCAGCGAAAAAGTAAAAAACAACTCCCTCGAATTCGTTCAGGAAGCCCGCTAACCCGTCCCATCAATAGTTCTCTAAATAGAAAGGACCGCACCCCACCCGGGGCCGCGGTCCTTTCGCCATCTCCAGCATAGTCTCCTTGGGCAGCATAGGACTCTTAGGAATCTTAGGAAGCATAGGAAGCCTAAGCCTCCTAAGATTCCTATGCCCACCAACCCGCCACCGTGCCCCGCGTTTCAACGCGGCGGCCCCCTTCCCCACTTCCCAACTTCCCAACTATTTTTAACCTTTTTTATCTTTTTACTCCCGCGCCAAACCCGTACCTTTGTAAATTAAGCACCCCTTACCCATGGAACACCCCGAAAACGACTCTCAATACACCGGACTCACCGTCAACTCCGGAGTGGCTCAGCCGCCCTCGGTAAACCCATACATGCGCCGGGCCAAGCGCAAGCCCCTGCCCACAGCCTCCGAACTCGTCGAAGGCATCGTCAAAGGCGACACCACACAACTCGCCCGGGCCGTTACACTCGTCGAGAGCCTCGTGCCCGCGCACCAGGCCGTCGCCCAGGAAGTAATCGAAAAATGCCTCCCTCATTCCGGCCGCTCGCGCCGCATAGGCATCACAGGCGTGCCCGGAGCCGGAAAATCCACATCCATCGACTCGTTCGGAATGCACGTAATCGGGCAGGGACACCGCCTCGCCGTGCTCGCCATCGACCCCTCGAGCGAACGCACAAAAGGCTCAATCCTCGGCGACAAGACACGTATGGAAAAACTCTCTGTGCAAGACGCCGCATTCATACGCCCCAGCCCGTCGGCAGGCTCACTCGGCGGCGTTGCCCGCAAGACACGCGAGACAATCGTGCTCTGCGAGGCCGCAGGCTACGACACCATATTCGTCGAGACAGTAGGCGTGGGCCAAAGCGAGACAGCCGTGCATTCCATGGTCGACTTCTTCCTGCTCATCCAGCTTGCCGGCACCGGCGACGAACTCCAAGGCATAAAGCGAGGCATCATGGAAATGGCCGACGGCATCGTAATCAACAAAGCCGACGGCGACAACATCCAGCGCGCACAACTCGCACAAGCCCAGTTCCGCTCCGCCCTCCACCTCTTCCCCGCCCCTCCCTCCGGATGGACGCCGAAAGTGCTCACATATTCCGGCTACTACGAACTCGGCATCAGCGAAGTGTGGCAGATGATCGACGAATACTTCGAATTCGTCCGCAACAACGGCTATTTCGAGACACGCCGCCGCCAGCAATCACGCTACTGGATGTACGAGACCATCGACGAGCAACTGCGCCGGCATTTCTACGACAACCCCGACATCGCTCGCATGCTCGAAGAAAAAGAACGCCTCGTCCTGTCCAACCGACTGTCATCATTCATCGCAGCACGCGACATACTCGACCGCTACTTCTCAGAAAAATAAACTCATGCCTCCAATGAAACTGAAAATATCACTCCTCCTCATCCTCACCCTCTCAATAGTCCTCGGAGCATCGGCAAAAGAAAAAGACGCTCCGAAAATCCACTTTATCGAGACCGTCTACGACTTCGGCACAATCCGCGAGGCCGACGGCCCCGTAACCCACGAATTCGAGTTCGACAACGCCGGAGCCGCCCCCCTGGTAATCCTCAAGACCATCGCATCCTGCGGATGCACACGCCCTTCATATCCAAAGGCGCCGCTCGCCCCCGGCAAAAAAGACAAAATAAAAGTAACGTACAACCCCGCCGGACGTCCGGGCGAGTTCAACAAGACAATAGACGTAACCTCAAACGACCCCCACAGCCGCAAGACACGTCTGCGCATCAAGGGTAACGTAATCCCCAAATCAAAATAACCCATACCCCCAAAAACTAATCGTGGAGATGCCTCACGGAATCTCCACGTTAGATAATAAACCAATCATTATCACATTTCTTGCAATGGAAAAAGTATTTTTGCTTTTTGTAAAATTAAAACATCGCTTCACGCAAGAAAGTTCACAGGCAAAAATATAATTCATAGTTTTAACACAAATTAATAGCAGTGGGCATATAACCGGCACAGGCCTCGCGCTATCTTTGCATCGCAAGACAACCAAAAACGACAAACAATAAAAAACCATATACCACACATGGCAAAGAAAACTTCAAAAGCAGCAGCAGCCGTCTCTCCCGAAGAAGCCGTAAAACAGGCCCGTCTCGACGCCCTGGCCCAGGCCCTCGGCAAGATTGAGAAATCTTACGGACGCGGAGCCGTGATGAAACTCGGCGACGACAACATAGAGCAAGTCGAAGTGATACCCACCGGCTCAATCGGCCTCAACTACGCCCTCGGCGTAGGAGGATTCCCCCGCGGACGCATCATTGAAATTTTCGGCCCCGAATCATCCGGCAAAACCACCCTCGCAATCCACGCCATCGCCGAAGCACAGAAAGCCGGCGGTATCGCCGCAATGATCGATGCCGAACATGCTTTCGACCGGTTCTACGCCCAAAAACTCGGCGTCGACGTAAACAACCTCCTCATATCCCAGCCCGACAACGGGGAGCAGGCCCTCGAAATCGCCGAACAGCTCATCCGCTCCTCCGCCATCGACATCATCGTAATCGACTCCGTGGCAGCCCTTACCCCAAAGAACGAAATCGAGGGCGAGATGGGCGACCGCAACGTCGGCCTGCAAGCCCGCCTCATGTCGCAGGCCATGCGTAAACTTACAGGCGCCATCGCCCGCACAAACACCACCTGCATATTCATCAATCAGTTGCGCGAAAAAATCGGCGTAATGTTCGGCCCTGCCGAAACCACCACCGGCGGCAACGCCCTCAAATTCTACGCATCGGTCCGCATCGACATCCGCTCGCGCAACCCCATCAAGGACGGCGACGACGTCCTCGGAAAACGCGCCTACATCAAAGTAGTGAAAAACAAGGTCGCTCCTCCCTTCAAACGCGCCGAATTCGACATCATGTTCGGAGAAGGCATCTCCAAGGCCGGCGAAATCCTCGACCTCGCCGTAGAATACGAAGTGATCCAGAAATCCGGCTCCTGGTTCAGCTACGCCGACGCGAAAATAGGGCAAGGACGCGACGCCGCAAAGCGATACATCCAGGAAAACCCCGAGTTGGCCGCCGAACTCGAAAAGAAAATCATGGACGCAATGTATGCCGCCGACCACGACGGCGAACTGCGCCCCGCCAAAAAAGCCAAAAAGGCCGGCGATGACGACGACACTCCCCAGCCCGTAGAAAACACTCCGGCCGAAGCCCCCGACAACCTCTTCGACGAAGAATTCGACCTCGAGGAAGACCTGTAATAATCACTAATGACTAATGACGAATTTTGAATTTTAATTCGTCATTAGTCATTAGTCATTCGTCATTCATAATTTGTAATCATTTTGTCCCGCAACATCCTCATCGACCTGCTGCGCATAATCCTCCTTGTCTGGATTGTGCTCTTTCACTACACCGTCCACTACAACAAGGTCTATGGCGTCGACCTGCCCTTCCGGTTCACTTTCGAAAACGGAGGCACTGTCGGCGTGGCCATATTCTTCATTATCAGCGGGTTCTTCGCCGCCACATCACAGCTCCGCCCCGCCGGCCATGGCCCGCGGCAATTCGGACGCTACTGCCTGCGCCGATACATGCGGTTCTGGCCACTGTTCATCATATGCTGCGTGGCCATAGTCGGCAGCCAATTCTTCATATCTGCCGGCGAACGCGACTGCACCCTCGTCCAATTCATCCAGAACCTCCTCATCTTCCCCATCGGCAAAGGCGCGCGCCACGTCGACGGAGCACACTGGTTTCTCGAGACACTGCTCCTCATCCAGTTCATATTCGCCCTCGCCCTGCTCGCCCCGCCAAAGAAACGCCTGAATATACTAATGATTATCGTGGGCATAAACGCCGCCTGCACGCTGCTGTTTATCGCCACCGACATAAAGATATTCGACCGCATAGCCAAAATAATCGGCGGCCGCCACTACATATGGTGCGTGTTCATAGGCATAGTCACCGCCCTGCTAATCGAAAAAGGGCCGAAACTTCTTGCCGATTACAAAAACAGAGCCAACCGTCCGCTACTCTGCGCGCTCATCCTGGCCCTTGTCCTGTGGTGCGCCGTATATGCCAAACTCGGCAGCATATGGTTTCCGGTATATACAGCCCTGTTCATCGCCGCCATCATCATCCGGCCCGCAATGCCGGCAAGAATCGCCACATTCATCGGAGCCGTCGCCGGCATAACCCTTGCATGGTATCTTGTGCATCAGAACATGGGCTACGCCCTGATTGGCGCACTTGTTCCACGTGGAACATCGCCCGACACCGCAGCCACCCTTGCCTGTGCCCTCACCCTTGCCGTAGCATGGGCATGCACGCGCCTCGAAAGGCTCCTGCCGCGCAAGTAACTTCCCAATCTGCCAAACTTCCAAACATCCCAACTCCCCAACTTACTGCTGCTCCGCCATCTCGCCCGGATGCTTCAGATAATACTGCTCCAGCAGCGAATGGATGTCGAAATAATAAGCCGACGGATCTTTCTCCGACTTCGGCTGCACTGTAATGCGCTCATAATACGGCGGGACAAACTCCTGGGCCTGCGCCGTAAGCCCCGACAGATTCAAAAAATCGTACTCATGCCGGGGATAAACCACAATCCACGCATTGTCAGTGTCTGCTCCCGTGCCCGACGAGGCAATCGTAAGCAACAGATGATTCAGCTTGTGCTTCCATATCTTGGCAAGATTCACCTTGGCCTTCTTCTCGTATACATACACGAGATTTTTCAACTGCACCAGGTCGACAGGATTGTTGGCCAGTTCCTCCTGGGCATACTGCATCATCATATCCTTCTCTGCGATGGAATGCTCAGTCTTGTAATACAGCGGCTCTATCTTGTTGAGACGCTCGGCATCTACCGGCTCGCGGTACGGGTCGAAATCCTCCTGGAAAAGAGTGCCGTAATAAAAATAGCGGTAATCGTCATCGGTCATCACCGTGTCGTTGCTCATAAACATTTTCAGCAACCGGGGATAATAATAACGCGAATCGGGGTCGGTCGACTCCGTCTTTATCTTTTCAAGGTCGGGCTTCACAACCTTTGGCCGGTTCACCGCGCCATAGGCGCAGGCCGAAACGGCCAGCGCAAACGCCAATATCGGATATTTCAGTTTTTTCAATGTAATCATTGCCAGCTATATGAGAATAATGGAGAAAGAATAAGGCCGAGCATCGAGAAAAGCACCACAACCGGCAGCCCCTTTGCACACACATAATTGAAAAACTTGCGCGAAGGGAACCCGAGCACACGGCCGGTGTCGAGCCGCCCGACGGCAAACGCGCCAAGCAGGCAGCCTGCGGCCGAGCACAAGATAAGCGACGCCATGGTGCCGAGAGAAAGCCCCACAATCATGCCCACAAAGCCTCCGGATGTGAGATAGGCCATGCCCACTGTCGATTTCGACACCTTACGCGGAAGAAGCAGCATAAGCGCCACGGTCACAGCCGTAGCCGCGCCCCAGAACACGAGCTGTCCCGCGGGCACACGCCCGTGGCCGCAAAGCAACAACGCCACATACACGGCTATCACGCCCTCCACCCGGCCCTTCCAGGCCAGATAAAACGCGAGGCCGGCCACTGCGGCAAGCACCAGCCCGGCTATCACCATCAAAAATATATCCATGGGTGTCATCTCTCGTCTGCTCTGTTTTTATAGATTATTGCAAAAATAACAATTATTTTTATTCTCTGTCGCAACCGGCACCCATTTTTTAACATTGTTTAAGAGCCTGTCTCACAAGAAATGGTAACGATAGGGCGGCCAATCGTTGAGCAGATTTGTTCGTGCGAAGAGGGAGCAATGCGGGCATTGTGACCGATGAACACGGACAAAAATGCCAACGAGTGGCCGAGGCAATGGTAACTTCCTGCCGTCTCCTAATCTTTGCGTACAAGATGATCGATTGGTTGAAACGTATCGGGACGGGATTTTTCAGATTCCTCTAATAAGAATTAAAAACATTCCTACTTTAGCAATGCATTCGATACGCGTGCGCTCAATGGATATGCAGCGCGAGCATCGTGGATATTTGCCCGTGTGACGACAACATCCAAAGGCAGTCCGTCGATTTCGACGGCTATATGCCGCTTGATGTCCTTTATCCGTTTGTTCCCGTCGACTCCTTTCTCTGAAGAAAAATTACCTTAGGGTCGCATCTCGCGGGCGCTTTTTTCCGTTCATCTCGGTTACGTGGCTACGGACAAGCCCCCAAGGTTCACGGCAAAAATCACTCCGCGATATGCGACCCTATCGTTAACATTTCTTGTGAGACAGGCTCTTATTTATAGATGCGTGAAGAAATGCCAGATCGCCAGACCGGCCGAGACCGACACGTTGAGCGAATGCTTGGTGCCGCGCTGCGGAATTTCAAGGCACACATCCGACGCATCCACCACCTCGGGCAGCACTCCGTCCACCTCATTGCCTATCACCACAGCATACCGCCGACCCGGCTCGGGCTTGAATTCCTGCAACTCCACCGAGCCCTTCACCTGTTCAAGGCAGCACACGGTCACGCCCTCGGCCTGCAACTCGCGCACGGCATCGAGCGTGGACTCACGGTAGACCCACGCCACCGAGTCCTCAGCCCCGAGCGCGGTCTTGTGAATCTCTGCCGACGGAGGCACGGCCGAGATGCCGCAAAGCACCATCCGCTCCACGGCAAACGCGTCGGACGTGCGGAAAAGCGACCCTATATTGTTGAGGCTCCGCACATTATCCACTACAAGCACCAGCGGAGTCTTCTCCGCCGCCCGAAACTCATCCACCGTTGCCCGGTGCAAATCAAAAATCGTTTTCTTTTCCATATCGATTGCAAATTTAATAAACTTTTCCTAAATTTGCCAAGTTATATAGCCACGGTGCCCCGCGTTTCAACGCGGCGGCCTCTCTTCCCAACTTCCCCACTCCCCAACTCCCCCCACTCCCATGAGCGAACAAATGAAAATATACTGCGTCAACCTCGAACGCTACATCGACATACAAGGCGGCGAAAAACTTGCCGACATCGCACGCACCCTCGGCCTGCCCTTCGAGCCAATATGCGCGCGTGTCAACAACAAGACCGAAAGCCTCCTCTATCAGGTCTTCGCTCCCAAGCAAGTCGAGTTCCTCGACAAGACAAGCCCCTCAGGAAGCCGCACCTACGTACGCTCGCTCTGCATGGTCCTCTACCGCGCGGTGTCGCGCCTGTTTCCCGGCGTGCGGCTCCGCATCGAGCACGCCATATCACGCGGATGGTACGGCCGCCTCTCAGGGCTCACCGGCTCGGTCACCCAAGACGACATCGACGCCATACGCGCCGAAATGCAACGCATCATCGACGCCGACATCCCGTTCGAGCGCAAGGAACGCCTCACACGCGACGCAATACGCATATTCGAAGAACAGGGCCTAACCGACAAGGTCGACCTGCTCTCATCAATCCACACCCTCTATACCGTATACTACCGCCTCGACGGAATATGCGACAGTTACTACGGCACCGTCGCCCCCTCCACCGGGTGCCTGAGCGTGTTTGCAATCGACCCCTATAAAGACGGCTTCCTCCTCCGCACCTTCGACTCAGAAAACCCTGCCGTGCCCCCACAGCCGATAACACAAGAAAAAATGTACACGGCATTCACCGACTATCTCGAATTCAACTCCATAGTGGGAGTGCGCAACGTCGGCGAACTCAACCGCACCGTCGAGGCCGGGCGCACCGCCATGCTCATAAACGTGGCCGAGGCTCTCCACGACAAATACATAGCCCGCATTTCCGACGAGATCACCGCACGCTACCACCGCGGAGGAGCACGCGTGGTCCTCATCGCCGGGCCGTCGTCGTCGGGCAAGACCACCACGACAAAACGCCTCGGCATACAGCTGATGACCAACCTGCTGAAACCCCGGATGATATCGCTCGACGACTATTTCGTCGACCGGACGCGCACCCCGCGCGACGCCGACGGCGACTACGACTACGAATCGCTCTACGCCCTCGACCTGCCGCTGTTCAACCGCGACCTCAACGCCATAATAGCAGGCGAGGAGGTGGCGCTCCCCACCTACAACTTCCAGACCGGCACACGGGAATACCGCGGAAACACAATACGCCTCACCGAAGGCTCTATCCTGCTTATCGAAGGAATCCACGGCCTCAACCCCGAACTCACGGCGGCTGTGGCCGAAGACATGAAATTCCGAATCTACGTGTCGGCCCTCACCACTATCTCTATCGACGACCACAACTGGGTGCCGACAACCGACAACCGCCTCCTCCGCCGCATAATCCGCGACTACAAATACCGCGGAGCGTCTGCCGAAGACACCATCCGACGCTGGCCCTCGGTGCGCCGCGGCGAGGAACGCTGGATTTTCCCATATCAGGAAAACGCCGACGCCACATTCAACTCCTCCCTGCTGTTCGAACTCGGCGTGATGAAAGACTACGCCGAGGACATACTCGGCCGCGTCCCCCGCGACATCCCCGAATACGGCGAGGCACACCGCCTGCGCAAATTCCTCTCCTACTTCCTCCCAATAGGCGAGAAGAACATCCCGTCCACGTCTCTGCTGCGCGAATTCCTCGGAGGCTCATCATTCCACTATTGATTCTACAAATTAAAAACATATATCAATCCTATGAAATTTCTTTACCTTGCACTCATCGCCGCCACACTGCCGATTACGGCGACCGCCGACGCCCCGCGCCGTCCGCTCGGCGCAACTCCCGTGTCGCGCCATGTCCAATCTACCGACAACCCACGCTCACGCGCCACTGAAATCTGGCGTCCTGCCACCGAGACAATCTACACCTACCGCAACGGCTCATGGTTTCTCGAGGAGACAATCCAGAAAACATACGACGAAGCAGGCCGTGTGATACGCGAGGTGTCCACCTCCGGCAAAGACTCATACGTCACCACCTACACCTACGACGAAAACGGAAAAGTGACCGAGCGCGTAGAGGGCGACATCGTAAACGGCATCGAGACTCCCACCCAGATCACTTCGTATACCTACGACTCCCGCGTCACAAGTTTCATCACATCCATGATCCGGAAAACAACATACAACGGAAACTGGACCGAAGACGGATACAAACGCCCCGTAACCCGCAACAGCGACGGCAACGTAACCAACGTAGACATATACGTCCCCTATAACGGCGAATTCGACCATACCGAGCAGACAATAATATCCTACAACGGCGCCACGGCCGACACATTCACAAAAAAATCACTTAAATACAACGGCCTCACCTTCTATTGGCAGACCGGCACCGAGGCAAAGAACATACAATGGGAAAACACCGACGGACAAATCGTCGGCGACTTCAACGACCTCGTGCTCGGCGCAAACCGCGTCCTCAGCGCCGAAATGTACTACGAAGGCGACCCCGACGGCTTCCGCATAGTATCCTACCCCGACCCCGAAAAGCCCGACTTCGTCGCACTCGAAACCGGCCTCGACCAAAATGAGATATACGAACGCCACACCTACACCGAAACAGACTCCTACGGCTCATTCATCGAAACCATCGATCGCCTCTACAACAACACCGAGATGAAACTCATCGGCACATACGACTCTCACGGCAACCTCATCAGCCACGAAGAATATGACACCGAAGACGGCACTACCACCCTCGTCCAGGGCGAAAAATACGATTACACCTACGACGAAGCCACCGGACAGCCCACAGAGATAGTCTTCAACGGCCTCGACCCTGACAACGACTACTCGACATACACCCCGATCTACAAGTCGGTCTACACCTCATTTGTCGACACCGCCTCCGCCCCGGAAATCGGCGGCGACACGCCCGACGCCCCCGTGCGCTACTTCAATCTTCAAGGCATAGAGACACGCACCCCCGCGACCGGAGCCGTCTACATCCGCCTCCAAGGAAAAAAAGCCACCAAAGTAATATTCTAAATGCACGATGCACAATGCACGATGCACAATCGGCTTTCAGCGCGAAGCCCGATTGTGCATCGTGCTTCGTTAATTGTGCATTGTGCATCAAGCATTGTGCTTTGGAAGGATTGTTACAAAAATTTTGTTAATTTCTAAGCAATTCTTTGTAAATATCATCGTTTTTGTATAATTTTGCCAATTATTTTCCCCTCTCATCAAAAAAAGTCTATTTCTCATGGAAAAAATTGACAACCTCGACCGTAAGATCCTTGAAATCGTGATGCGCAACGCACGCATCCCCTCCAAGGACGTAGCCACCGAATGTGGTGTCTCACGTGCCGCCATACACCAGCGCATACAGCGCATGATCGACTTAAAGGTCATAACAGGCTCAGGCTATAACGTCAACCCCAAAATCCTCGGATACGCAACCTGCACATATATCGGAGTAAACCTCGAGCGTGGCTCAATGTACCGCGACGTAGTGGCCGAAATGGAAAAAATTCCCGAAATCGTGGAATGCCACTTCACCACCGGCCCGTACACAATGCTCATCAAACTCTACGCACGCGACAACGAGCACCTCATGCGCCTGCTCAACGACAACATCCAGATGATTCCCGGCGTCACCGGCACCGAAACCCTCATCTCGCTCGAACAGTCGCTCAACCGCGAGATTCCAATCCATTACCAGTAAAGAAATGGCCGGAAAATCTTTCAAGGAACGCATAGCCGAAATCAAGACAACACGCTGGATCCGCTTCGCCGCCGTCGCCGCCATATACACCGCATGGGTGGCATGGCTCGGCAACTGGTGGTGGATTCTCGGCCTTGTGCTTTTATTCGACATCTATATCACGGGATATATCCCGCTGACATGGTGGAAGAAAAGCCCCAACCCGGCAGTACGCACCGTGATGGGATGGGTCGACGCCATTGTCTACGCCCTGGTCCTCGTCTACTTCGTGTTTGCCTTCATTGGCCAGAACTATATGATACCATCGTCGTCGCTCGAAAAGACACTCCTCACCGGCGACTATCTGTGGGTCAACAAGTTTGTCTACGGTCCGCGAGTGCCTATGACACCCGTGCATTTCCCTCTCGTCCACAACAAACTCCCCTGGCTGGGCTGCGACAGCTATCTCGACGCTCCCGCCAACGACTATCACCGCCTCCCCGGACTGCGCTCTGTGGAAGCAGGCGACATCGTCGTGTTCAACTTCCCGGCAGGCGACACCATAGCCACCCTCCTCGAGGAGTCTCCCGAGTATTACGAACTCCTCGTCGAACGCTACGGACGTGACTACATCAAGCAGCATCCCGAGACTTTCGGCGAAATCAAATACCGCCCCGTCGACAGGCGTGTCAATTTCGTGAAGCGCGCCGTGGGCCTGCCCGGACAGCGCCTTAAAATCGTCGATGACACAATCTATATCGACGGTGTGGCCCAGCCCATGCCCAAGCATGCGCAGCACAATTACATAGTAGCCCTGTCGGCCCCGATGTCCGACGATTTCGTGCGCCGTTTCGACATCGCGCCCTCCGACATCCAGGCCGTGGTTCAGCCCGACCAGACCGCCGCGTTCTCTGCCATGATGGGCCTCTCCCAACCCGCCACATTCTACGCAATCCCCCTCTCGCAAGGCATGATCGACGCTCTCGAAGCCGACGGCACTCTGCTCGGACGCCTCAAAATGAACAATCTCTGGGCGCTCGGCCAAGGCTCGATGTATCCCCGCGGACTCGCCGACAACTGGACCGTGAACAACTGGGGCGGCTCCGGGGTGCTCATTCCGGCAAAAGGCACCACCGTGCGCCTCGACCAAAATGCCTGGATGCTATACAACCGCTGCATCCGCAACTACGAAAACCATCCTGAGGCATACTTCAAGGACGGACAGGCATATATCGACGGAAAGCCCGCCGACACCTATACGTTCACAATGGACTATTATTTCATGATGGGCGACAACCGCGACAATTCGCAGGACTCGCGCTTCTGGGGATTCGTACCCGAGGACCACATCGTGGGCACGCCCATGATAGTGCTCGCCTCGTTCGATGCCGAGCGTGGCCTCTTCGACGGCAAACTGCGCTTCGACCGCATGTTTATCGACGCCAACCCCGACAAATAGTCCAAGTATAAAGTCTTGGTGATAAAATAAAAAGTGATAGGGCGAGAAGCCTTATCATTTTTTATTTATCAATGCAGGAACACTAATCGCGGAGCGCTTTGCCTGTGGCAAAGAACCCTCCGTCTTGTGTTCCCACCTTATGACGCCCCTACAATTTACCGTGAATGTGCCGGGCGGCTTCGGGGCCGAGCGAGAACAGGAGGTCGAGAATCGACAGGCCCGCGGTGAAGCCTAATTTGTCGGCACGCACCTGCCAGTAGGGGCCGAGACCGGAAGGGGGAATTGCCTCCCGGCGATAGTCGACAATCTCTTCGGGGTTGAGCGCAGTGGCGTCATATGTAACCTTGGTGTCGATAAGCAGCAGGCGGCGCATCACGGCATCGAGTTCGATGTCGATATCGACAATCGGGCGCCCTACGGCGTCGGGGCCCATGAACGGGAGCAGACGGTCGATGTAAAACTCGAAAAACGGGGTGCGCCCGTAGGCCGATTCCAACGCCGTGACATGACGCTCCCACCATGAGTCGTGGGCCGACACCACCATATCTTCCCACCGCGACACATGGCCGGTGCCCTTGCTCACCGGCACGGTGAGAAGCACCCGCTGCCGCGTGTCCACAATCTCGCAGCGGTGCACGTCCTTGGCGCGTTTGTCGTAACGCACTCCGCGGTCGATCACAACGTTTTCAGCGCGGGCTATCGCGGCGTAATAATCGACCGACCCGAAATATCTTGGTGCAAAAACAGCAGTCTTCATAAATCTTATGGCAACGGACGCACGAGCCGTACGTCCCTACACTCTTACTTTATCACTTATACTTTATCACTCACGCTTTCGACAAGGTCGAGCGTGACAAGGGCGGCCATGGCATCTACCACGGGCACCGCGCGGGGAAGCACACAGGCGTCGTGGCGTCCGCGGGGCTGCACTGTCACGGCCTCGAACTCGTCGTCGAACGTCGACACCGGGCGCAGGAGCGTCGCCACCGGCTTGAAGGCCACGCGAAAATATACGTCCTCGCCATTGGATATGCCGCCCTGGATGCCACCCGAATGGTTCGTGGCCGTGCGCAATGGACGGCCGGGGTCGGACGAGCGCACAAAAGCATCGTTCATCTGTGAGCCCCGGCGTCCCACGCCGTCGAAGCCCATGCCGTAGTCGAAGCCCTTGGCGGCATTGATGCTGAGCATGGCATAGGCCAGGCGAGCCTGCAACTTGTCGAACATGGGCTCGCCCACGCCTGGCCTCAGCCCGCGTATCACGCCGGTGACAACGCCGCCTACGGTGTCGCCCTCGCGCTTCACCTGCTCGATGAGGGCAATCATGCGCCGGGCCGTGTCGGCGTCGGGGCAGCGCACGGCGTTGCTGTCGACGGCGGCGAGGTCGAGGGCGTGATACGGCCTGTCGAGGCATATGTCGCCCACCTGCGAGGTGTACGAGCATACCGATATTCCCATTTTGGCCAACACCTGCATGGCTATTGCCCCGGCGGCCACTCGCACAGCCGTCTCGCGTGCGCTCGAGCGGCCTCCGCCGCGATGGTCGCGCACGCCGTACTTCATGAAATATGTATAGTCGGCATGGGATGGCCTGAACACATGACGCAGATTGTCATAGTCGGCCGAATGTTGGTCGGAATTGCGTATTATGAACCCAATCGGCGTGCCCGTGGTGCGCCCCTCAAACACACCCGAGAGCAATTCCACCATGTCGGCTTCCTTACGGGCCGTGGTTATGGCCGACTGCCCCGGACGGCGGCGCGCCATCTGCCTTTGTATCTGCTCCATATCGAGAGCCACGCCGGCGGGGATGCCGTCGAGCACGCCCCCGAGGGCCGGGCCGTGGCTTTCGCCAAATGTGGTGAGGGTGACCTTGTTGCCGAATGTATTCATATAAGTCTTAAACGTTAAGTATGTCTGATTAAAAAGTTAATGAAATCACTGTGTAGGGACGCACGGCTCGTGCGTCCGCGTAAATACCATTAATTATTAATATCGTTTTGTAACGGACGCACGAACCGTGCGTCCCTACACTCAAAGTATTAACTTCCTTTTGTGACATAGTTAATTCTAAATTAATGGTTTATTCATGGCCATTAACGTGAAAAAAACCGAGATTCAACACAAATTCTTGTCAAAGAGTGAGTTGCACGGGGATGCCGGTTTCTGTCTCGATGCGTGCGGCTATGTCGCGGAGACGATCGGGCTCGATGTGCTCGAGCGACTGCTCGGGCGTGCGGCGGTCGATGGAGTAGAGCATTATCTCACGCGGACAGATGCGCCGGTAGGCTTCGATAAGGGCGCCGACCTCGGCTTCGGTGGTGTTGTCGATGGCTATGCCATCGTGGGTGCCGCGCGTGAGCATGGTCTGGATTATGCCCGTCCCTTCAAATTGCCCGAGCCCGGCAACTGCGCTTTCGACGGTGAACGAATCGCGCACGGGACGGTCGAGCGCGCGCATTGTTGACTCGACCGCCGAGTCGAGTTTGAGGATATTGTTGTCGACACGACTCAGGGCATCGGCCACGGCGGGGCGGTCGATCATCGTCGAGTTGGTGAGCACGCTTATTTTCACGTCGGGGTAATATTTGTCGCGGAGGGCTATCGTGTCGTCAATCACCCCGGCAAAGTCGGGGTGGACGGTAGGCTCGCCGTTGCCCGAGAATGTGATTACGTCGAGCCGCTCGCCTGCCGCTTTCATGGCCGACAGCCGCTCGTCGAGAAGCCGGCGCACCTGCTCGCGCGAAGGCATGCCTGTGGTGCCGGGACCTTGGGCGTTGTAGCCCGCCTCGCAGTAGAGGCAGTCGAATGTGCAAATCTTGCCGTCGTTGGGGCTAAGGTTCACTCCCAGCGACGTACCGAGCCTGCGAGAGTGAATCGGCCCGAATATCGTATCGTGAAAAAGAACGCGTTGCATTATATTACAGTTTTTTGAATCGGGTGACTTGGGAGATGAGGGCGGCCACAAGGGCTACGAGGGCTACTACCACGGCCACGTCGCCGGCGTCGAGGCGCACGGGGTAGGCTGTAACCGCCAGCATCGACGCATCGCCGGAAAGGCGGATGAATCCGCCCCACTGCTGCGCAAGCACGAGCACGGCCCCGAGAGCCACTCCGGCCAGGCCGCCGGCCATTGTCACCAGCCAGCCTTCTATCATGAAGACGCGACGGACAAAGGCGGCCGAGGCACCGAAGGCTCGCATCGTGGCCATGTTGCCGCGCTTTTCGATTATGAGCAGCGACAATGTGGATATTATGTTGAAGCCCGCTATCACCATTATGAAGGCGAGCATAAGGAAGGTGATCCATTTCTCGACGCGTATCATGCGGAAGGCGTCGGCCTGCTGCTCCATGCGCGTGAGTATCTCGTACTTGCCTGCGGGCAATTCCTCGGCCAGAGCGCGGCGCACATCCGCGGGGTCGGCTCCGGGGGCGAGACACAGTTCTACTGCCGATGCCTCGCCTGCGTCATATTCGAGGAGGGAGCGCACGTCGGCTATGGGAAGAATCACACGGTCGGCGTCATATTCCTGCTGGTCGACACGGAACACGCCGGTGACCACGGCACGGGCGGTGCGGAACGCGCCGGCCGGATTGGCGGGGTTGATGCGTCCCGTGCGCCGGGGCACATGGATGTCGACGGCCGATGATATGCCGGGGCGCACCCCCGAGGTCATGGCCACGCCCACGGCCACTGTGGCGGCGGGGAGGTCGAATGTGGCCGGCAGATACGCTCCGTCGATTATGGCCGAGTCTATCGAGGCGACGGAGGCATAGTCGCGTCCCACGCCTTTTATCACCACGGGCATCTGCGTGCCGTCGTAGACGAGCAGCGCACGCTCTTGCAATGTGGCCGTGGCAGCCTCCACATCGGGACGCGAGGCCAGGGCGGCGGCGAGGGAGTCGCCGCCGGCAAGCACTTTTCCCGCGGCGGGGCGCACAATCAATTCGGGGTCGAGCATCGACATGTGGGCCGACGCCAGGTCGGTGAATCCGTTGAACACCGACAGCACCACCTCGATAGCGGCCGTGGCTATTGCCACGCCTGCCACCGACACCGCCGATATCACGTTTACCGCGGCATGGCTTTTTTTCGAGAGCAGATAG
>CANRZQ010000002.1 GCA_947644475.1 uncultured Muribaculaceae bacterium | reverse complement strand
GGATCGAATGGGATGAAACTCAGAAAGCAGGTAAATTCCTTCACGTGCCTGCCCGCGAAGACATCCCCGAAAACATCAAAGAGCAACTCATCGTCGAGCTCTATTCTAAATAATTAACTCCTAATCACCTGATCCATGGCTATATTAGCTTTCCAGAAACCCGACAAAGTGTTGATGTTGGAAGCCGACAACTTCTACGGAAAATTCGAGTTCAAACCCTTGGAACCCGGCTATGGCATCACCGTGGGCAACGCCCTTCGTCGCGTACTCCTCTCCTCTCTCGAAGGATACGCTATCTCGTCTATTAAAATCGACGGCGTTAAACACGAATTTGACACCATTCCCGGGGTTATCGAAGATGTGACAAACATCATCCTTAACCTTAAGAAAGTCGACCTCAAACAGATCGTGGAAGACACCGAAAACGAGAAAACCACCATCACTGTGTCAGGTAAAGAGGAGTTCACTGCCGCCGACATATCAAAAGCCCTCACCGGATTCGAAGTAATGAATCCCGAGCTCGTGATTTGCCGGCTTCAGCCGGGCGCGTCCTTCACAATCACCCTTACAATCAACAAGGGACGCTCCTGGATTCCGGCCGACGAAAACCGTAACCCCGGCGACGACGACCTCAACGTAATCGCCATCGACTCTATCTACACGCCCATCAAAAACGTGAAATATACAGTCGAGAACTACCGTGTCGACCAAAAGACCGACTACGACAAGCTCACGCTTGAAATCACCACTAACGGATCAATCCTTCCCAAGGACGCGCTCAAAGAAGCCGCCAAAATCCTCATCTACCACTTCATGCTCTTCTCCGACGAGAAGATCACTCTCGAAACTCCCGAAGCCGATACAAACGAAGAATTCGATGAAGAAGTGCTCCACATGCGCCAGCTCCTCAAATCCAAACTCGTTGACATGGACCTCTCTGTCCGCGCGCTCAACTGCCTCAAATCCGCAGAAGTCGAGACCCTCGGCGAACTCGTCGTCTTCAACAAGAACGACCTGTTAAAATTCCGCAACTTCGGCAAAAAATCGCTCACCGAGCTTGAAGAACTCCTCACAAACCTCAACCTTTCCTTCGGAATGGACATCTCCAAATACAAACTCGACAAAGAATAAAACACAATGAGACACAATAAATCATTCAACCACCTGGGCCGCAAAAAAGCACACCGCGACTCACTCCTGGCCAATATGACCATCTCATTGATCATGCACAAGCGCATATTCACCACCCTTGCAAAAGCAAAGGCACTCCGTATGTACGCCGAGCCCCTGATCAACCGTGCCAAAGAAGACACAATGGCCAACCGCCGTCTCGTCTTCTCTTACCTCCAGAACAAATACGCCATCACCGAACTCTTCAACACCGTTGCTCAGAAAATCGGCGAACGTCCCGGAGGTTACACACGCATCCTTAAAACCGGCAACCGCCTCGGCGACAACGCCAAGACATGCTTCATCGAACTCGTCGACTTCAACGAAACCTACGGCAACGGCAAAAAAGCCGACGCGCCCAAGACCCGCCGCAGCCGCCGTTCTGGCAAAAAAGCCGATGCGCCCGCAGCAGAAACCCCTGCAGCAGAAGCACCCGCAGCAGAATAATCAAAATCCCCATAGGATACCCCAAAAGGCCACCGGCAACAGCCGGCGGCCTTTTTCATTTCCATTAGGAACACAAGCCTCCGGCTTGTGAAAATAATCGATTTCATTCGATATATCTCGATATATCTCGATTTAACTCGACTTATCTCGATTTAAATCGAAATAAATCGATCGACCTAAATCGAAATAAATCGACATATTTCGATTTAACTCGATTGCCCTATTTCATCCCTCTCCCCAATTTAACACTTTCGGTTAATTAAGTTAATAATAACATAATTTAATAAATTTTAACCTATCATTTGTGAATTGGTCACAAAAATTACTATAACTTTGTGTTGTCTTCTTAATTATCCGAATCATCCGGTCATATTTATTAATCCTGCTTTTCGACCGAACCCGACACAATAGGCTGCAAATCACGGCAATACGGCTGTGATGTGTGTCGTAAATACCATGGACCCTCCCCGAGCGTCAGCACACCACTATCCAAAACCTGATTCCGATTGGTCCGTTTTATCCGTCACAACAGTGCGTTTAAAATTGCTTATTCCGGCGCACGCCCTTATGCAAAAATCCTAAAAACCTAATAGCAGAATAAAACAACATCCGTTAATCCAATCCCCTCCACCGAAACATACATAGTTTTGTAATTTAAACCAATCACAATTTTTATAACTACCCATCATTTTCACATGAAAGGCTACTTAAAATCAATCCCGGCACGAGTTCTGCTCGCTGTCCTCGGACTGTTCCTTTCGGTCAACGTTTATGCACAAAACGTGATCATCGGAACCGTAGTCGATGAGACGGACGAACCCCTCATCGGCGTATCAGTTATCGAAAAGGGTACCACCAAAGGTGCTGTCACCGACCTCGACGGTCAATTCCGTCTTGATGTCGCCGCCGGCACAACCCTCGTTGTTTCATATGTAGGCTACGACACAAAAGAAGTCAAAGCCGCAAACGGTATGACCATCAAACTCCAGCCCAACGCCAACGTCCTCGACGAAGTCGTTGCCGTAGGTTACGGTGTGATGAAAAAATCAGTCGTTACAGCCTCAATTGCCAAAGTCGACGCTTCCGACCTCGCAAACCAGGCTCCCGTCCGCCTCGACAACGCCCTCAAAGGCCTTGCCGCTGGTGTGAACGTAACTTCTTCCTCCGGTCAGCCCGGTGAAGCACCCCGCGTGCGCGTCCGTGGTACAGGTACCATCAACAACTCCGACCCCCTCTACATCGTCGACGGCATGCCCATCGGTGGCGGTCTCGACTTTGTCAACCCCAACGACATCGAGTCCATCGAAGTGCTCAAGGATGCTGCCGCAGGTGCCATCTACGGTGCCCGTGCTGCCAACGGTGTAATCCTCGTTACCACCAAAAAAGGCAAGCAAGGCAAAGCCCAGATCAACTACAACTTCTCTTACGGCTGGCAGACCGCCGCTAAAAAACGCGACGTGACCAACGCCACCGACTACGCCATCCTTCAAAACGAGAGACTCATCAACGGCGGTCAGGCTCCCACTTACGCCGATCCCTACAACCTCACCGACTCCAACGGCGACCCCATCGTAGGCGGCGGCTGGGACTGGCAGGACATGGTGTTCTACGACAATGCTCCCGTCATGAACCACGACCTCTCCATCTCCGGCGCTACTGAAAAAGTAAACTACTACCTCTCGCTCGGCTACTTCACACAAGACGGTATCGTCGGCGGTAACTACGGCCAGTCCAACTACGACCGCCTCACCCTCCGCTCCAACAACATCTACAACGTGATGAACGAAGAAGCCAACCGCGACTTCCTCAACAAACTCGACCTCACCGTCAACGTCGCTTACCTCCGCACACACTCCACCGGCGTAAGCACCAACTCCGAATTCGGCTCTATCCTTGGCTCTGCCCTCTACATGGCTCCCACCGTGGCTCCCGTTGCCACAGGCAAAGTTGCCCAGGACCTCATCGACGCATTCCCCCAGTACGACCTCTACCGCGATGCCAACGGCAACCCCTACACCATCGTAGGCCGCGTCGGCACATACCAGGAAATGAACAACCCCCTCGCTATCATGCAGCAGAACCCCACACGCAACTGGTCGCACAAATTCGTGCCCAACTTCGCTGCTGAACTCCAGCTCTGGGATACCATCAAATACCGCTTCTCTTACTCTGCCGACCTCTCTTTCTGGGGCAATGAAGGCGCTACCACCGAGAAATACTACCTCTCCGGTAACAACCAGGCCCAGCACACCTCTGCCTCCATGTACAAAGCAAACTCCACAACATGGCAGATTGAAAACACCCTCTCTTGGAACAAGACCTTCGGCAAACACACCGTTGGTGTTGTCCTCGGCCAATCAGCCCTCAAATACAAAGGCAACGACCTCAGCGGCAGCCGCTGGAACCTCGTTAACCCCAACAAGCCTTACCTCAACTACACCACCGGCAACATCGAATACGTGAAAGACGCCGACGGCAACATCACCGGCGCCAACGTACAATACGGCGTAGGCGGCGGCATCTGGACAGAACACCGCATGTCTTCGCTCTTCGGCCGTGCCAACTACGACTTCGACAACCGCTACATGATTGCCGTGACTGTTCGCCGCGACGGTTCCTCCCGCTTCGGTTCCAACAACAAATACGGTACATTCCCCTCCGTATCCGCAGGTTGGAATATCATGAACGAAAAATTCATGGAATCCACACGCGACTGGCTCACCAACTTCAAGTTCCGCGCATCTTGGGGTAAGAACGGTAACGACAACATCGGCGACTTCGGTTACACATCCCTTACCGCCATGGGCAACAACGTCCTCTTCGGCAAGACCGCTACCAAATTCAACGGCTCCAAGGCTTCCCGCCTCGCCAACCCCAACCTCAAATGGGAAGAATCCGAACAGACCGACTTCGGCTTGGACTTCGGCTTCTTCAACAACATGCTCACATTCAGCGCCGACTACTACATCAAGAAAACAAACGGCATGATCATCGAAATGCCCATCCCCTCTTATGTAGGTGAATCCAAACCCCTCGGCAACGTAGGTGACATGAAAAACTCCGGTTTCGAATTCGAACTCGGCTACAAATTCCGCGTACAGGACTTCAACATCTCTCTCAAAGGCAACGCCACATATCTTAAAAACGAACTCACCAACCTCGGTAACAACGACGGCTTCATCAACCTCGACGGCGTGCAAGGTATCTCCGGCACCGTTACCCGCGGTGAAAACGGCAAGCCCTTCCCCTTCTTCTACGGTTACAAGACAGCAGGCGTGTTCCAGAACATGGACGAAGTCCGCGCTTATGTAAACAAAGACGGCGGCATGATTCAGCCCAACGCAATCCCCGGCGACCTCCGCTATGTCGACGTTGACGGCGACGGCGTAATCACCGACAAGGACCGCACCGACATCGGTAACGGTACTCCCGACTGGACATTCGGTCTCAACCTCAACGCCGAATGGAAAGGCTTCGACCTCAACCTCTTCTTCCAGGGCGTTCACGGTGCCGACGTATTCGACGCTACATACCGTACCGACGTTTACTCCGGTAACTTCCCCTCCTGGATGCTCGGCCGCTGGTGTGGCGAAGGCACTTCCAACAAGTACCCCCGTCTCGCTTCCGGCGACAACACCAACTGGCAGGTTTCCGACATCTACGTATACGACGGCTCATACTTCCGCTTCAAGAACCTCGTGATCGGTTACACCCTTCCCCAGGCTCTCACCCGCAAAGTTGCCGTTCAGAACCTCCGCTTCTACTTCCAGGCTGAAAACCTCTGCACCTGGACAAAATATCACGGCTACGATCCCGAAATCTCCTCCGGCGCTACTTCGCTCGGCGTTGACCGCGGTATCTATCCCCAGGCCCGCACTCTCACTATCGGTGCCCAAATCTCTTTCTAACCTAATCTAAAAAGAAACAATCAATCATGAAATATCTTAATATTTTCGCACCGAAATCGTTCAAAGGCCTCTCCATGGGCCTGGTAGGCGTGGCCGCGCTCCTCGCCTCCGGTTGCTCCGACGATTTCCTCGAAGTGGAAAACCCCACCGGCGAACCCCTCGAAGATTACTACACAACCGACGAAACAATCAACGAAGCCGTTGTCGCCGCTTACGACCCCATCCACTGGCCCGACTGGGGCTTGGGCCAATACAATGCCCTCAACATCGACGCCGAAATCATGGGCGACAACTTCTGGGTAGGCGGCTCCAACAAGGACGACATGAAGAACTGGCACATGCTCTTCAACTACGAGGCTAACCAGGACAACACCTTCTCGTCGCTCTGGACCGTCGACTACTCCGGTATCAAGCGTTGCAACGACGTGCTCAAATATACATCGCAGTACGCCGCAGCCAACCTTACCGAAGAAAACCGCGCCCTCTACGAGGCTCAGGCCCGTCTGCTCCGTGTATACTACTACAACAACCTCTGGCACTACTTCGGCAACGTGCCCTTCTACCTCGAAAACCTCGAAGGCTCCTACACCGCTCCCCAGCTCAAAGCCGACGAAGTCTACAATAATCTCATCGCCGAACTCGAAGACCTCATCTCTCTCAACACCCTTCCCCGCCGCTACTACAAGGATAAGGAAGGCAATGACGATGAAGGCCAGCTCGGCCGCGTAACCATGGACATGGCTTACATGATCTACGCCGAAATGGTAATGTACCAGAACGACGAAGCCCGCTTCTCCAAAGCGCTCGACTACATGAAACTCGTCATCAACGGCGGTTACTCCCTCAACCCCGACTTCAACGACATCTGGTTGAAATCCGGCGAATGGTGCAACGAGTCAATCTGGGAAGTAAACTACGAACAGGCAAACCACGAACGCGGATGGTCTTCACCCCTCGCTATCGGCGGTACAATCCTTCCCTGTCTTATCTCGCCCAACGGCTTCCCCGGCGACGACCTCTGGAATCCCGGCAACGACGGCTGGGGCTTCCTCCCCGTGCGTCAGGAAACCTACGACATGTATGCCGACAACGACGTTCGCCGCGCCGCTACCATATGGGTTATCGACCCCTCAGTGGAATACACCCTCCGCTATCAGGATACCCACATGTGGCTCATGAAATACCGTCCCCGTCAGTCTGAAATCGCCACCGACTGGGATATCAACCTCAACTACGGCAACAACCTCCGCGTTTACCGTCTTGCCGAGGCCCTTCTCAACGCTGCCGAACTCTCGCTCCGCACAGGCGGCTCCGCAACAGGCGAAGCCCTCACTTGGGTCAACATGATCCGCACTCGTGCCGGCATCGACGAACTCGACAAAGTTACAGTTGACGACGTCCTCACCGAACGTCACCTCGAATTCGTAGGCGAAGGCAAGCGTTACTTCGACCTCGTGCGTGCCGAGGGCATCGCCGGCGTTTCCAACGCCAACAAGGCTTCCACAGCCCTCGTGCCCGACTCCTACGGCTACCGCACCAACACTTGGTCTCCCTCCAAGAAATACATTCCCATCGCTCAGGGCGAGCTCGACTCCGACCCCGCTTTGGTTCAAAACAACTATTAATAGTCCATTCGCAATTAATCAAGCCGGGCGTTCGATTTCAATCGACTTAGTTCGAAATAAATCGACTGAAATCGAACCCCGGGCTAAAAATCAAAAAAAACATTTATGAAAAAATTCATATATATGATGGCTGCCGCAGTTGCCGGATGGGCAATGACCGCTTGCTCCGCCGAGAAATACGAAGGCGCCAACGGCCAGCTCCCCCTCGCCGACGAGATTGATGCCGTCATCACTGTTGACCAGTCTACCAACCAGGTCACATTCAAACTCAACAACCCCGGATACTATCCCATCTGGAAAATCGAAAAATCCGCAGGCAAATACACCCAGTCCACCGTCAACGGCTACACCGACCTCCTCACATTGGCCGGCACCTACAACGTTGAAGTGCAGATGGGTAACCGCAACGGCGTTTGCCAAGGCTCGAAATCCTACACCTTCACCATCGAGAACTCTATCATCGATTGGACACAGTACATGACTCTGCTTACCAACAACTCGTCTAAGCGTTGGGAAATGGCCTATAAGACAAAAGGCCACCTCGGCTGCGGTGAATCCGGTTCCGACGGTCTCAACTGGTGGTCGGCCGGAGAAGATGAAAAGGCCGGTACAGGCATGTACGAGACTATCCTCGAATTCGGCGACACAGGTGTCGCTCCTTCCGGCTCTTTCAAACTCGATCCCGGCACAGACGGTAAAATCTACGTAAACAAAGACGTAAAATCGTCGCCCTACGGTGAATACAACCCCGGCGACGACAACGACTACTCCGTGCCTTTCGAACTCCGTGAATCCACCTTTACATTCACTATGGAAGGCTCCGATCTCTATATCGAGTTGCCCGCAGGCCAGACCCTCAACTACCTTCCCTTCCAGGAAGCAATCGACGCTCCCCGCTACCGCGTGCAGACTCTTACCCGCAACAAGATGGAGCTCGTTGCCGACAATGGCAACATCGCATGGCACTACATCTTCGTGCCCGAAGGATCGCAGGCAGGTCCCGTAGAACCCGTGTTCGAAGGCTACGACTACAACAACGAGAACAACCTCTACCTCGCTTCTACTCCCGCATTCCGCGAGACATACACCGCTGTCACATCTTCCTGGGCTCCCGGTGTTGAACCCGAAGTTACCGTAGAAAAAGACGAATTCACCGTTAACTACACCGAGGCTCCCGGTACCGAACAATGGCAGGCTCAGGTCAAGATCGACGTTCCCGGATTCGCAACTCAGGCCGACAAGACCTACGACGTATCTGTCGAAGTTGAATCTCTCGGCGGCGACCTCCCCGGTGCTACATTCAAACTCACCAAGGCCGACGACGACGGCGTATTCCTCTTCGCTGAAACTGAAAAAGTTCCCGGTTACGAGAAATATATCTTCCACCGTGAAGAACTCCCCGGTGTCGACTGCGACGCTTTCCTCTTCGTATTCGACTTCGCAGGTGCTCCCGCAGGTGAAATCAAGATTCGCAAAATCACAATCATCGAGCACTCGCTCAACCCCGGCCCCTTCCCCGGCGTGAGCCCCGAGCCCGAAAAACCCAGCGTTACCTGGGTCGACGAGAACTCCGACGACAACCTCTGGAAAAATGCCAACATGACCCAGATGACCACATGGTGGGCCGACGAAAACTGGGGTCAGGTTGAAGATCCTTCCGTTGAATACGCCGACGGTGTTTACACCCTCACTGCCAATGCCGATGCCGGCCACAGCCAATGGCAAGGCCAGTTCCACATCGAATCGTCCAACGCCATCGCCGAAGGCAAGGAATACGACATCCGCGTAGTCCTCACTCCCGATGTCGACATTGCAGGCGCTACTGTAAAAGTTGTGCTCATCGGCGACGACAACGTATTCCTCACCCAGGACCGTCACGACATCTACGCTTTCGAAGACAACGTAATCGAAATCGTCAAGGTGGCTGAAAAAGACGGCAAGGCTCTTGATCCCGTGAAATTCACCTTCGACTTCGCAGGCCTTCCCGCAGGCAAGTCTGTCAAAGTTTCCGGCCTCATCATCCAGGAACACCGCGATTAATCAATCGCCCCCAATAATATAAAATAGTCGCCACGCGCCCGTGTGGCGACTATTTTGTAGGAACACAAGCCTCCGGCTTGTGACAGTTTGGAAGTTTAGAAGTTTAGAAGTTTAGAAGACTCCCCACCTCCCCAACTTCAAACTTCCCAACTTCAAACTTCCAGACTTCCACCCTCCCCACCTTCCCAACTCCCCAACTTTCCCCCAACTCCCCAACACCCCCACTTAACATGAAACGATTTAAATATTACTTCATGTCGCTTCTTGCCCTGGGCTGCCTCACAGCCTGCGGCGGCGACGACAACGACGGTCCCACACCCCCCGCCACTGCGGCCGACGTGACCATAACTCCCGAAGCCGTGGTGGCAAACGCCAACGGCGGCGACTTCGAACTCAACGTAGTAAACAACGGCAAGACAGGCTGGACCGCCTATGCCTCCGATGCCTGCAAGGATTGGGTCACCGTATCCACTCCCAACTGGTCGTCGGCCGGCTCCAAGGTGCTTGTCAACGTCAAGGCCAACACCGGTGCCGATTCCCGTTCCGGTCTTGTAGTAATCAAGGCCGGCTCTGCCATAAAAAACATTTCTGTGACCCAGGATGCCCCCCTGCAATTGGGCAAGACCGAAATCTATTCTCAGTCGAAAGGCGAGACCTTCGAAATCGAAGTCAAGGCATCTTCCGAGTGGACAGCAACAGCCGACCAGTCGTGGGTGACATGCGCCAAGGCTTCCGACTCTGTGCTTAAAATCACAACTGCTCAGAACGACACCGACGACACCCGCACAGCCACTGTCACCGTCAAGACCGCAGCCGAGCAGCAGACAATAGCCGTGAAGCAATCGTCGAAAATCGACCGCGAGATCGTCGCCCCCGAAGGCTACCGCCTCGTATGGCACGACGAGTTCAACGAAGGCACACAACTCTCGTCGGAATGGCGCCACGAAGTGCAACGCTCCGGCTGGGTCAACAACGAACTTCAGAACTATGTCAACGGCAGCGCCGACGGCAAGCGCGTAACCGAAATCAAAGACGGCAACCTCGTAATCACATGCTTCAAGGGTTCCGACGGCAAGATTTACTCCGGCCGCGTCTACGCAAAGGACAATGTAGGTTGGACCTACGGCTATTTCGAGGCCCGCATGATTCTCCCCAAAGGCAAAGGCACATGGCCTGCCTACTGGATGATGCCCGTGCGCATGGACGGCGGATGGCCCCACTGCGGCGAAATCGACATCATGGAAGAAGTTGGCGTTAACCCCAACGCTTGCTCCTCGTCGATTCACACCACATCCTACAACCACACCATAGGCACACAGAAGACCCACGAGGCCAAGATACCCGGCGCGCAGGATGATTACCACATCTTCGCCGTTGAATGGACACCTGACGCCCTTATCTTCTATCAGGACGGCAAGGAGCACTTCCGCTTCACCAACGACAAGAAAGGCAACCGCGACACCTGGCCCTTCGACTATCCCTTCTATCCCATCTTCAACCTCGCATGGGGTGGCGACTGGGGTGGTTGGAATGGCGTTGATGAATCTGCGCTCCCCTGCAAATTCACCATCGACTACATCCGCATCTTCCAGAAAAATTAGTATGCAGGAACATAAGCCTCCGGCTTGTGAAAAATATCCTCAAGCCGGAGGCTTGAGTTCCTAAAAAATACAAGTCCGCAACATCGTCTGATGTCGCGGACTTTTTTGGTTATGAGTGTTTCCTGTATCCTTTAAGAAGGTTTCTAATCCTAATAATAACTCTAATCCTAATTCATTTCAATATCTTTTCCCAAAAATCGGTGTCTTCCCCGATAATCCTAAATCCTGTTATATATAAACCAATCACATTTTTTTCTATAATCTCTATCGACTCATCGTAAGTTCCATTCAGTCTTGAAGCCTTCCGAGGGGCCTTTGTCGCTATCGACATTACAAAGATACACCGCCTTCGCCACGCTGCAAATTTTCACAAAATGAAAATGATGCACAAAATCATATTATTTTCTAAAACACTATAAATCAGTAATATACATAAAAATGAAATGTCACAAAAAATGTAACAATCGTGAATTGCTACATTTTTGTGACATTTTTTAATTTCGGGTGGGATGGGGGAGGGTCAGTTGTCGCGGTCGGCGAAGAAGCGCGGGATGTTGGCCAGGAAGATATCGGGGGCGCGCAGGGCCTCGCGTTTGGCGATGAGTTCCGAAAGGTCGACGTCGGCAATGATATAGTTCGACTCATCGGAGATGAACTGCTCGTGCACGCGGTTGAGGCGCAGCACGTGGCTCACGTTGGTGGTGGAGTAGCGGATATACACACGCAGTTCGACACTGGTGGTATATTCGGGGCGTCCCTCGTAATTCATCTTCTTGTACTCGTAGCGGTAGTCATGGAGGCGCGCCATGATGTCGGACAGAATCGACGATGCCGTGGGCAGGCTTCCGGCGCCTTTGCCGAACATAAACTGGCGGTCGTAGCACTCTCCGCGTATCACCACGCCGTTGTATTCGTCGTCGACAGAATAGATATAGCGCGACGGCTGCACTATTTCCGGCATTACAAACATTGTGAAGCGGTCGTGGGACAGTTTCACAACCTGCGCCACGAGTTTTATCTTCACGCGCTTTTCACGGGCGTAGCGTATGTCGGAATCGTGGATTGTGGAGATGCCGTAGGTAAACACATCCTCGGGCCGCACATACACGCCTAAGGCGTGCACGGTGATGATGATGAGTTTGAACAGCGAGTCGAACCCCTCGATGTCGAACGACGGGTCGCTCTCGGCAAACCCCAGTTCCTGGGCGCGGCGCAGGGCGGCGTCATAGTCCTCGCCGTGGTCGAACACGCGCGACAGTATGAAATTCGACGAGCCGTTGAGTATGCCTTTCACCTCGAGCAGCAGGTCATTGTCGTAATACTCCTCGAGATTGCGGATAACGGGGATAGAGCCGCACGACGAGGCGTCGTAGAGCAAGGCCACGTTGTGGCGGCGTTGCAGTTCGATAAGTTCGGGCAGGTGCGCGGCGAGCATAGCCTTGTTGCCCGACACAACCGCAATGCCCTTTTCGAGGGCCGCCGACACGATTTTAAAAGCCGGCTCGCCCTTGTCTATAACCTCTACAATGAGGTTTATTTCCGGGTCGTCGAGAATATCGGCAGGATTGTCGGTGAGCAGTTGGCGGGGAATGTCGACGGCGCGTTTTTTGTTTACATCGCGCACGCAGATGCGTTTTATTTCAGCATGTGTGTTTTTTGTCTTTTCGAGCACCTTGTAGATGCCCTGGCCAACGGTGCCGAACCCGAAAAGCCCGATTTTTATCTTGGAATTCATAATTTAAATAATAATTAGTCGATTTAAATCGAAATAAGTCGAGATAAATCGAGATAAGTCGATCGATTTAAGTCGAATTAAATCGATATATATCGATTTATGTCGATGTTTCAATCTCCCGTGATGAATGGGAGCAGGATATCGTTGAGCTGGTCGGCCTCTACGAGGAAGCCGTCGTGGCCGAATGGCGACTCTATCTGGCGATACTCGGCGTGCGGAATCATCGAGGCGAGTGCGCGCATTTCGCCGGGTGTGAATATTATGTCGGTGCCAAGCCCCACGACAAGGGTGGGGGCGGTGATGCGGGTCAGAGCGTCGCGGAGTGTGCCACGGCCGCGTCCGACATTGTGGGTGTCGAATGTGTCGAGGATGGCCATGTAGGAATACGCGTCGAATCGTCCGACAAGTTTGCTGCCCTGATATTGCTGATAGGTGCAGGCGCGGTGGGGCACGGTGTAGTCGTCGGTGACATCCTGCTGGGTTATGTTGTAGCCCGAGCCGCCGCGGTAGGTCAGCAATCCAATGGCGCGGGCGGCGGCGAGGCCGGCGGCTCCGCCGTCGGGACGGTCGAGGGCGTAAGTAGGGTCGGCAAGTATGGCCATGCGCTGCGTCTCGTCGATGGCTATGGTCCATGGCGAAGCCTTTGCGTCGGTGGCGATAAGGGCAACTCGCCCGAAGCGTCCGGGCTCGGCCACAGCCCATTCCACGGCCTGAAATCCGCCCACCGACGAGCCTACTATGGCGTGTATGTGCCCGATGCCGAGAGCGTCGGCCAGGATGCGGTGGGCCGCCACTACGTCGCGCATCGTAAGGCGTGGAAAGGTGCGGTAGTATGGCTTGCCGGTATCGGGATTCACGCTCAGCGGGCCGGTAGAGCCGTAGCAAGAGCCAAGAATGTTGGCGCACACTATGAAATACCGCTCCGGGTCGAGAAAGCGTCGCGGAGCGACTGTGCCGGGCCACCAGTCGGCCACATCGCTGTTGGCCGTGAGGGCATGGCACACCCACACCACGTTGTCGCGCCGGGGCGACAGCGTGCCGTAAGTGTGGTAGGCTATGGATATATCTTTAAGCGAGCCTCCGCTTTCGAGCGGAAACTCGCCGTGATGAGTGTATGTCTTCAAAAAAGAAGCGGGATTATTTGTTTACCTTGATGAGTTCAACCTCGAAGATGAGAGTCTGGTTGGGAGCGATGCCGGGCACGCCGCGCTCGCCATAGGCCAGGGCAGAGGGGATGAAAAGATTCCATTTTGCGCCCTCGCTCATAAGCTGAAGGGCTTCAACCCATCCGGGGATTACCTGCGACACGCCGAAGGTGGCAGGCTCGCCGCGTTCTACCGACGAGTCGAAGACGGTGCCGTCGAGGAGTTTGCCGGTGTAGTGCACGGTTACGGAGTCGGTGGCGGCGGGGTGCACGCCGTTGCCTTCTTTGAGCACTTCGTATTGCAGGCCTGTGGCGGTGGTTTTCACCTCGGGGCGTTTGCCGTTCTTTTCGAGGAATTCGCGGCCAGCGGCAGCGTTAGTCTCTGCCATTTTAGCCGATTCGGCTTCCTGCTGTTGCTGCATGGCGGTGAAGAAACGGTTGATTTCTTCCTTTGCCTCTGCAAATGTCATTTTGGGTTGAGAGCCGTAATATACGGCAGCCACGCCGTCGGCGAAATCCTGAACGTTGATTTCCTTGATGCCTGATGCCTGGAAATTGTGGCCCATGCTGAGGCCGAGGGCGTAACTTATCTTGTCGAAATCCATTTATATTTGATTTTAGTTTGTAAGATTTTACAAAATTAACAAAAATCCCGCAGAAAAAGTTAACGGCGGAATAAAAAAAGCCCCGTTTTCGATGGGAAAGCGGGGCGGATATATTGTTTTGGTAAAGTGCAGAGTATTACACGGTGAGGATTTCCTTCTCTTTGGCGGCAAAGAGTTCGTCGATCTTGCGGAGATATTTGTCGTGGAGTTTCTGCACGGCAGCCTCTGCGTCTTTTTCCACGTCTTCGGGCATGCCTTGCTTGATGGCTTTTTTAAGGCCGTCGATGGCATCGCGGCGGGCGTTGCGCACGCTCACTTTGGCGTTCTCGGCCTCGGCCTTCGATTGCTTCACAAGCATTTTGCGGCGGTCTTCGGTAAGCGGGGGAATCGACAGGCGTATAACCTCGCCATTATTTTCGGGAGTGATGCCGAGAGCCGAGTTGATGATGGCTTTCTCGATTTCCTTAAACATCGATTTTTCCCAGGGTGTGATGGTGATGGTGCGGGCGTCGGGCACGGCCACATTTGCCACATTGGAAATAGGGGCCTGCGATCCGTAATAGTCGACGCGGATGCCGTCGAGAATCTTGGGGTTGGCTTTGCCGGCGCGTATGTGAGCGAGTGCTTCATCGAGGTAGGCCACAGCCAGTTCCATCTTTTCCTCTGCCGGGTCGAGGTAGGTCTTGGGGTCAGTCATATGTGTAGTGTATGTGATTTGATATTCGTAGTTTTGGCAAAAATAACGAAAAAAAACGAAATAACAACTTTTCGCCCTGATAAAATCCTCTTTTCCCTCAAATAAAGGCCAAAAGGAGGAGGTGGCAAACCATTTTGGGTTTTTGCGTGTTTTTCTTGTATGGTTTCTAATGCAAAAGCATTTTTATTTTGAAAATTATGAAAAAAGTTTTTATCTCGATTGCAGCAGTTGCCGCTCTTGCCGTGGCAGGCTGTACTTCCGGCTCTGAACAGGCCGTTGACAATCAGGCAAATGAGGTGGTGTCGCAAATCAAGGCTGCCACTTCCGAGGCTCAGGCTTCCGATATTGTGACAAAAGCCAAGGCTTATGTCGATGAACTCGTGAAGTCGGGCAAGGTTCAGGAAGCGAAAGACTACATGGACAAGATTGCCCCCACCATCAAGGAGAAATATTCCAACCTCGCTCCGGCCATCGACAAGGTAAATGCTGTGGTCGCTGCCGCAGCCGACAAGGCTGAGGGGCTGAAAGAAGCCACCGGCGATGCCGCGGATTGCGCCAAGGCAAAATCCGACTCTGTGGCATCGAAGGCTGAAAAGGCCGTGGATGCAGTGAAGGACGCCGGCAAGGATGTGGCCGACAAGGCCGGTGAGGTGGCCGAAAAAGGCAAGGATGCCGTTGAAAAAGGCGCCGATGCCGTGAAAGATGCCGCCAAGGACGCCGCCGACAAAATCAAGGGCCTCGGCAAATAGACCCGGTTCTCTCTGACACATATATAAAAAGGCATCGCCTCATTTCAACCGAAATGAGGCGATGTCTTTTATGTTTATTTGGCAAGTTGAGCCGGGCGGAGTATGAAGGGCAGGGGAGGGCGCATGATTAGCGAGGAGTCGGATTCGGTGCGTTTCAGCAGAGATGCCGCTTCCGCCAGAGAATGGAAGGCGCCGGCCACGACGAAATAGTAGGGCTCGCGTGTCTGCACCACGAATGAGCCGGGATAACCTGCGTCGACAAGACGCTCGCGCATGTCTTTGGCGGTGAACACTTGCTTGAATTGCCCCACGACAACACAGTAGCGTTTGATGCTTTCGTTGATGCCGCCGCCACCGGGGGTGATGCCGACAAACTGGGTGTTTACGGCCAGGGTGTCGCCGCCTACCACGGCCTTGGCTGACTTCATCTGTCGCCGGATACGGGTGTATACGGTTTTGTCGTAGTCGGTGGAGTCGGCATCGCGTGCCGCCATCGCTGTCTCATATGCCGCGCGGTAGTTCTTCTCTGATGGCTTGCATCCTATAAAGGAGGCCAAAGAGAGAATCAAGACTGCGAGTGCGATTGTCCTTGTAGACTTCATAATATGGGCACGCTCTTATTTAATGCCGGCTTTTTTTGCGATATTGGCAGGGACAGCGTCTTTGTGGACGTAGATGTCGAGGGTCTTGGCAAGGAAGAAAGGCTCGGACACGTAGATGTAGCCGTCGTAGATTTGATTGGTGTCCCAGGAGTTCTTCACTTTGTAGTAGCGGTTGCCTTTCTGGTCGGTGGCGGAGCCTACGATTACCATGCCGTGGTCGTCGGTAGTCTCCTGGCTGTCGAACATGTCCTGACGCATCTCTTGTGTTACGGTGATTTCCTCGACGGGAGCCTTGAAGTCGTATTTTTCGTTGACGCGGTCCTTGTCGGAGAGTTTCACCCAGCGTGAGAGTTCGGTGCCTTCGAGATTGCCTTCGTCTTTGCCTTTGGGCATGAGGGCCACGCCGTCGTTCCATTTGAAGCCGCCCTCGCTCACGTCGGCGGCCCATCCTACGGTGTATCCGTTTTCGATGGCATTGTCGACTATGGCTTTCATTTCTTCCATGGGCACGTTGATGTATCGCTCGTTGAGCCAGTTGTCGGGCACTTCGATGATGAACGACTGGTAGAAGGGATGGTGGGTGAATGAAGTCACGGCCACATAGTCGCCGTAGTTGAGCCCGAGGGCCTTTGCATATGATTGCGGGGTATATGTCTTGCCGTCGACAGTGAATGTCTCGGGCACTTCGCCGAGGTAAGCGTCGAGGATGGCCTCATAGCCGCGTTTCCATGCCGTTGAGATTTTTTTGTCGGGGCGCGACACCACGGCTTTGAGGTAGGCTGTGAGCACGGCGTCGAGTTCGCCGTGGGAGTGTTTCTTTTCGCCGTAGTTGAGGCCGGGATAGTCTTTCTCAGGAATTACGCCGTAGTTGCTCCATACGTAGGGCACGTCGAGCACCGAGCCGCCGGGGCCGAAATTTGTCTGGCCGTACATGCGCACGAAACGGTCGGCCTTGTCGAGATAGCACTGGCGCACGGTGTACATTTCAGAGAGGTCGAGCGAGTCGCCGCCACGGCGCATTATTTCTTCCTCGAAGAAGGAGGTGCCGGCAAAGCACCAGCATGTGCCTGATTTGTTCTGGTCTTTTACAGATGTGGTCTTGGCGGTTTTTACATCTGTGAAGTGGAAAGCGGTGTCGGGCTGTTCGACGGGCTTTTCGCTTTGGGCATTGGCTGAGGCAACGATGCCGACAGCGAGCATTGAGCAAAAAAATGTTTTAAAATTCATGGTTTAATGATATTTTTGACAAAAATAGCGTAAAAATGCGACACATTGCATGTTTTAACCGCTAAAAAATGTGAATTATCCGATGTCAGTCGTTGATGTCGCGGATTATGGGGCTGTCGCCGCGGAGGTATTCCTCAATGCGGGTGCGCATTGTGTCGAGTTTCGGGTCGCACAGGCAGCTGTCGAGGAAATTCCTCACCTCGGCATGGTCGGGAGCCTTGAACAGGAATTCGTGGCGGAAGCGGGCTATGGTTTTGGCCACCGGGCTGAGTTTTTGCGAATCGGCGGCTTTGCGCAGGGAGGCGTAAGTCTCACGGTCGATAAGCGGCACGGCATTGCGTCCCATAAGCACCATGTGCAGGCCGAGGGCCACACGCGCTGCAATCGATATTACATTGTAATCGCGCTGGTGGAAAGGGGCTTTCGACATTGCTTTCTTGAAGTCCTCCCATTCGAAATACAGTTCTCGCATCCGGTCGATGCCAAAGGATTCGACGGAGCGGATGCCTTCGAGTTCGATGGTGCGGGCGGCCAGCGACACGTATCGTGACAGTTCGTCCACTTCCTCGGCCGCGGTGTCGTCCACTATTTCCGCAGGACGGTCGATGTCGGGGGTGTCCTCTGTAAGAATTGGCGGGATTAGAGCCTCGGGATGGGCATGCCAGTCGAGCACAGGCCACGGACGGTCGATGTCGAGCCGCGAGCGCGAGTTATATTTTTTCAGGTCGGCCACAGTGAGCCTGCTTCGAGGCACGAGCACTACGGCGCCCAGCCGGGTGAGGAGCGAGATTATTTCGGTGAACTTGGTGTCGGACGGTTGAAGCGAGTCGGTGTAGTAATGGTATATCGGCTCGTTCTTTTTCTTTTTCCGTCCGTGCGCTGCGATGCTCGGTTTCTTTATGTTGAAATAAGTGAGGATAGGGGCGAATCGCTTGTCGTTGCGGAAAGCGGGTGAGTCCTGGTCGGCAACTGATATGACGAAGGACATGTTTTTGCTGTTTCGCACGGGGAGGATGTAGAATTCCACGCCTACGCCTGATATGGTGTAGGTATGGTTGGCCACGTTTGTAAACCGCAGGCCTTCGTTGAGAGGGATGGAGACGGAGTCGAGCGTGGAATTTACGATTTTCGGGTCGAAGGGCAGAAGAAGCCCTATTTCCGTGCGCGCAGGCGCTCCGGCTTCAATCTCTTGTGGGGTACGCGCGAGAGTGAAGGTGATGAAACGCGGGTTAAGACGCTCGATTGCGGGGTTGACGTATGCGCCGAGGATATTGCCGGTGATGATGCGGCGGGTGACAATGCGGTTGTTGTACTTAGCAATCTCGCTGTCCCACGTGGCGGCCTTGAACGGCACGGTGTGTGAATCAAATATGGACTGTATTCGGTCGTAATTGCTTGAACGAGAGGAAGAGACGCAGTTGATTCGCACTTCCTTGAATCCTGCCGACAGGGCAAATACCAGTTCCACCTTGCCCGGAAGGTACCGGGTCTTGGGGTTTCGGCCGAAACGTATGTCCTTCAATACGGCCATCACGCGTTCTACGGGTTCTTCGGGACTGATTACGTGGCTTATGTTTTCGTAACATGTGCCGAGAACTGCATCCTCGACCACAGAGGCTATTTCCCAGTGCTGGCGCTGGATTTTGCTTTGCTCGCGCTGGCCTCGTGCTTCGAGGTCCTCGAAATCCTCACTTGCCGAAGACATTAAGCGCAGGGCCTTGCGCCAGTTCTGAGAACCGTGAAGGATGTTTTTCCATACGGAAACGGGGTCGTAAGAGTCGGTTTCGATATTGTCGGCGAGGCGGCGTACAACCTTGGGGTCGGGGATATGCTTTTCCAGGTTTTTAATAAGATTGTCGAGCAGGACCTCGCGCCGCGCGTCGATTGCAGCCTTGCTGCGTTCGATGCGCTCGTTGTAGAACTGTTCGATTTCGCGGAGCACGGCCTTTGCGTTGAAATGCTTTTTAGCCTCCGCTATCTCGGCTGAGAGAGTGCGCGAGTCGTATGGAAACGTTTTGTGGCGGCAGCGGTAGGTGGCAATGTATGAGGAGCCGCCGAAGCGCGAGTCGGAGTTGCCGGATGTGAACACTTCGTCGCGGACGAATTCGGCGTCGAAGTCGCGGTATTCGCGTTCGAGGTCCCATTGGTTGAGGCGTCGGAGTTCGTCCTCGAGGGTCTGATAGGCAGAGAAGAGGTCGTCGATGGTCTCTTGCTGAGCCTCGACGTTGAGCATGGCCGTGCGGGCCATGAGCAGGGTGGCCGGGGTCTGCGGCGACACGCCGAGCAGTGAGGCCAGGTCGGGATGCTCGGTGATATATTCTGATGCTACCTCGTTGCCGTATTTGTTTGAGATGTCGATGAAGTCGGCTTCGGCTTTTGTCTGGTCCTGGTTTGCCGTGGTGTTTGCCGACAGCATTCGGAGTTTTGCGCGCAGCATCATGTTGAGGCGTTTCTCCGAAGGGATGGCCGTGATGATATACTCGTAGAGGGGTGGCAGGTCGGCCCGCTGGCCTGTACGGTTGATGCGTCCGCGTTTCTGGAGGTCGATGTTCACATCGAGGTCGTTCTGCACGATCAGCATCTTGCGCTGGCGCACTTGCGAGTCGGGCACCTCTGCTGTGGCGATAGCGTGTGCCGACGCTCCGATTGCACCGCATGCGTTTATGAGGATAACGTCGATTTTATTGTTCTGGAAGTCGTTGAAAATGTGATTGGAGTGGCGTTTGCGGCGTGATGCAAGTGACGCGCCGGTGAAGCCGTCGAGGCCGTCGGGGGAGTCGTATTCAAGGCAGTGGGCGCGTCCGGTACATTCCTCGAAGCGTATGTTGGTGTCGATGCCGTCGGGAGTGGTGAAGCGTTCGCGTGTGATGAGCTGGCGTAGTATGTCGATTGGCGACATTGGCAGGGCGAAAGTATCTTCCTCGATGTCGCGCCTGATGGATTTGAAGTCGGCACGGATAATCGAGAGTTTCCGGGCGAATTCCTCGGGCAGGTCGAGTGCGTCGGTGTCGATATCGAGAATGGAGAGGCCGGTCTTGGTGTCTTTTATCGTCTTGTCGAGCAGGCGCGTGACAAGAGTGGAGAAGTCGCCCCGCACGCGGTGGTCGTCGAGCATCACCTTGTCGCGCAGGATGCATTCGAGGGTGTCGCTCATCGCTATCACTACCGCGCGTCCCCGGCGCACCTCTTTTACGGCGGCGCGGGCCACGTCGGCGGCTTTCAGTGCAAGGAGAAGCACTTTGTTGATGTAGAACAATTGGCCGCGGGTGGGATAGGGCGAGTAATCCTCGAGGGCCTCCATCTCTTTTGCTTCCTTGACAAACGTTTTTATCAGCGTCGAAAGGTCGACGATGCGCCGGAAGTAGTGCATGACGCGGTTGAACAGGGCGGCATGGCTTTCAAGACGGTCGTCGAGGTAGGTGTATTCGGGTTCGGGAAGGTTGTCGGTGGAGTGCTCGCGCCGTATCATCTGCCCCTCGGCGGCGAGGGTGGCGGAGACGAATTCCTGCATGGGCACGCCGCCGTTGTGGAAAGCGGCCTCGAGGGTCGATTCGGTGGCGAGGGCGCGCAGGCGCGTGCGGCGCATGAATGTGAGCATGCTTTCGGGACGCTTGGCGAATGTGGCCGACAGGAACACGCATTGAGTGCGCGGCGATTCGTCGAGTATGGTGTTGATGGATTCGGTGATCACAGATTGCTTTCCGGCCGAGACCGAAGACGAGCGGTGGGCCTCGTCGAAAATGAACAGCACGCGGTGGAGGCGGCACAGCGAGCGCAGGAAGCGCAGGCGCGTCGAGTCGTTGCGTGCGTCTTTGAGTTGCGAGTAGGTCACCATCAGGTAGTCGAACCGTTCGCGGTCGATGTCGCCCTCGCTGTACATTTGCGCGAGTTCGGCGCGTTTGGGCGCGGTGTACACTTCTTCGTACTGGGTGCGGTAGACGCCCATGAGGTCTTTTTCGACAATCTGGTCGCCTTCGTCGAGAGGCGACCAGTTCTCGTCGTCGGAATCTTTGTCGATTATGCGGTCGAAGTCGACAACAGATGCTCCGATGTTTACCACAAGCGGGCGGGCGTCGGCAATGCCGAGAGCCTTGCAGTCGCGGTACATGTCGGAGAAGAGCGTATATCTTTCGGTAAAGAAAATAGGCAGGTAGCCTGCTTTTATGCCGTAGCGTATCATTGCCGCGGCCTGCCGCCCTTTGCCAATGCCTGTCTGGTCGCCGATAATCACAGACTCGGCGCGCGTCTCGATGTTGTATATGGCCATTGCCACGCCGTCGACCTGCTCGGTGGCGAGGGCGCGGCCGAGTTCGTCGGGAGTGAATCCGAGACGGTTTGCGACGAATCCGGTTACGTCGTCGCAGAGTGCCTCGCGGAGTTTGGAGAGGGCCTGGCTTGTGCCCTCGGCGAGTTGTGCGGGAATCATTGATCCGAGCGACTGCTTGCCTTCGGACGCGCTGATATACTCTTTGATGTTAGGTGACTGGCTCATAAACAGCAAAGATAATGCTTTTAAATGAAAAAACAATTCGGGGCAAGGAAATTTTTCCGCCCGGCAAAAGTTGACGCAATAAAGAGCAGATATTTTTGAGCGCAGGGATGCACGAGCCGTGCAATGCGGTTCAAATAAGGGCGTATCACAGAATCGCGTAGCGATTCAAGAAAATAGCCGTGGGTGAGGGAGTGGCGAAGCCACGACCGTAACCCACGGAAAAAGGGTGTCGGCAACCGAGGTTTTGGAGCGGAGGCCGGCCGGAGCGTTAGATTATGCCGACCTGAGGTAGGGGCGCGATAAATCGCGCCCGCATCTTGTTTTCATATTCGATTCGGGCGTGATATATCACGCCCCTACAAACGGCTCCAATTTGTTACACCTTCATGCACTGAGATTACATTGACATTCTTGTCAGACGCGGGTGCGGAGCGAGTGGATGATGGCGCGGAGATGGGAATCGTAACGGGTCCAGTCGGAGATGGGGCGACGCGCCACTCCTGATGCCATGGCGGCGCGGGCCACTGCCGGGGCCACATAGAATAGCAGGCGGGGGTCGAGAGGCTTGGGCAGGATGTAGTCACGGCCGAATTCGAGGGTGTCGACCTTGTAGGCTTTCACAACCTGCATGGGCACGGGTTCTTTTGCGAGTGCAGCAATGGCGTGCACGGCGGCAAGTTTCATCTCGTCGTTGATTTCGGATGCGCCGCAGTCGAGGGCTCCGCGGAATATGTACGGGAAGCCGAGCACGTTGTTTACCTGGTTGGGATAGTCGGAGCGTCCGGTGGCTATTATGGCGTCGGGACGGGCCAGGGAGGCTTCTTCGTAGGTAATCTCAGGGTTGGGGTTGGCGAGGGCGAACACTATGGGGCGGGGCGCCATGGTGCGGAGCATTTCTTGTGACACGACTCCTCCGACGGAGAGGCCAAGGAATATGTCGGCGCCTTCGAGGGCTTCGGCGAGTGTGGATATGGAGCGGTCGGTTGCAAATTCCGCTTTTTCGGGGGAGAGGTTTTTTCTCGAGCGGGTGATTACGCCTTTCGAGTCGCACATCACTATGTTTTCGGGCCGTATGCCCAGGCTTACATACAGGCGTGTGCACATTACGGCGGCTGCTCCTGCGCCGTTTACCACGAGGCGAGCCTTGTCGATGTCCTTGCCTTGGATCTGGAGCGCGTTGATGAGAGCGGCTCCAGTGATTATTGCCGTGCCGTGCTGGTCGTCGTGCATCACCGGGATGTCGCATTCGGCTTTGAGCCGGCGTTCGATTTCGAAACATTCGGGGGCCTTGATGTCTTCGAGGTTGATTCCTCCGAATGTGGGGGCGAGAGCCTTTACAATCTCCACGAAACGGGCCGGGTCGTGCTCGTCGACTTCGATGTCGAAGCAGTCGAGGCCTGCGTAAATCTTGAAAAGGAGTGCCTTGCCTTCCATCACGGGTTTTGATGCCTCGGCGCCGATGTTCCCGAGTCCGAGCACTGCTGTTCCGTTTGAGATTACGGCCACGAGGTTGCCCCGGTTTGTGTACAGGTAAGAGTCGCTGGGATTGTCTTTTATTTTCTCGCAAGGGTATGCCACGCCCGGTGAGTATGCCAGGCCAAGGTCGTACTGTGAGAAGTATGGTTTTGTAGGCTGTATTTCTATTTTCCCGGGTTCGGGATAGCGGTGATAGTCGAGAGCCGCCTTTTCGGTGATTTTCGTTGACATCTTTTCTGTACCTTGGATTTCAATAAATAGTTGCGGAGGTCATATATTTAAACATTCGAAAATTTCGGATTGTTCCGAAGTCTTTTCGAATGTTTTTGTGTTTTTCGGTCCCTCGAACCTATGTTGGGGAATCGGAGTATTTTTACAGGGAGTCTATTTGCCTATTGTCTGGCTGGAATAGGTGAATTTTATCTTTGCTTTGTCGGGACGGAGGCGCACCATTACAGGGGCTGCGACGTATGGAGCCATGCCTACGAGGACTTGCGAGGTCTGGTAATAGGATTGTGAAGCCTCGAATGTTGTGCTCACGGGGGTGATGGTGAATGTGTAGTCGTCGGCCGAGAGCGATTCTTTGTCGAGCATGTCGAGGATGTATGAGCGCATGTCGCCGAACGAGTATCGCCCTGTCGAGGAGTTGTATTGGGCGTAGAATGATGAAATGTTGTCGGGGAGGGAGTTGTCGGCGAAGAATTTGTCTTTTTTGGATTTCAGCACCATAAGCAGGTATTCGGGGGGCGCAATTCCGAATTCGTTTGTAATGGTCTCTCCGGGAATTGAGAATGAGAGGGAGTTGATTACGTTGAGGTCGGAATTGGCGGCACGGTACTCGGCTATGATTTTTTCTGTGGGGAATGTTATCTCGTAGTCGGTGCCGGTGGGCGCTGTGATTATTGCTTCTCCTTTTTCGATGGCTTCGTCGATCGATGCCGCGGGGAGGAACGAGATGTTGTTGTTTGTGATAATCTCAGGTGTCACGGCAAAGTAGTTGCCGACACGGTGAACGGTGGTGTCTCTATCCTGTGAGTTGCGGTAGGAGTAGTGGTAGTACATCTGCATGAGTGTGGATGTGACGTTGACGATACGTCCGGAACCGTATGAGTTTTTAAGGTAGAGGCCGGGGAAGAAGCGGGCGAAGGCTGTGGGGGAGGTGAAAGTGGCGGGATTGTCCAGATATTCCTGATAGAGCCGGCGTCCTTCCTCAACGGGGAGTTTAACCTCGATATAGCGGGCGTTGGTTGAGATTATGGTGTCGGCCGATGCAACCGACATGTTGTAGATTGAGGATGCGATTGGCGTGGGGTCGTAATAGTCGGCGGGGTTGAAGTCGGAGTAGATGGGGGAGGGAAGGATGCGTGTGAGTTTGTATACATCGAGTCCCATTGGCACCACTGAGTCGCCGATGATGTTGTTGAGGCTTACTGCCATCATGAGTTTGAGTGAGTCGACCTGGTCGGGTGTGATGCGCACGGTGTCGAATTGGGATGCGGGCATGAATTGTGTGACGACGTCGGATTCGAGCCGTCCGTATTCTTTTGCGTTGATGCGTCCGATGAGTTGGGATACTGTGCGCGACTGCACTGCGTTGTTTGCCACAACACGTCCGTCGAGGGTGTATGCCGAGTCGATGACAATGGCTATTTTGTCCTGTACGATTGACGAGCCGATGGTGGAGTCGTTGTTGCAGGCCGAGAAGCATGACGCGATTGCGGCAGCGGCGATTATAAGGAGATTTTTAAGATTTTTCATTCCTTGTCACAGGTAATGTGGGTGTGCGGAGTCAGAGTGAATTGTAGAAGTCGGCGTAGGCCTGCGGGTTCTCGAGCCCGGGGAAGGGCAGGAATGGCTTGCCGGAGGCTTGTGCGTATTCGATGAGTTCGGCGGGAACGTCGTCGGTGGCGGCGACGATGGCGTCGGCGTGGTCGATGGCGAGTTTGTTGAGGGCTATATAGTCGACGTCGCTGCCGATTATTGATTCGAGAGCGGCGGTGTCGATGCCGTCCATGGCTATTTTTTCGGCGAATCGCTTGTCGAGGGTGCCTTCGAATCCTTTTCCAAAGAGCGAGTATACAATTTTGGAGTTTTTGAAAGCGGGATCGTCGGCATATTTCGATTTGATGTAGAGGGGATTGAGTGCGGTGATCCATCCGGAGCAGTGGATTATTCCGGGATACCAGCGGAGTTTGCGCACGGTCTCGACGACACCGCGGGCGAAGAATATGGCGCGCTCGTCGTTTTCGGCGGGGTCTTTTTCTATTTCGAGTTCGGGATTGACGGCTGCCGAAGAGTGGTGGAAGTAGTCGTCGTTGTCAATGAAGTACACTTGCATTCTCGAAGGTTGCAGGGTGGCGACCTTGATGATAAGCGGATGGTCGGTGTCGTCGATGATGATATTCATGCCTGAGAGGCGGATCACTTCGTGGAGCTGGTTTCTGCGCTCGTTGATGCAGCCGTATTTAGGCATGAAAGTGCGCACCTCGATTCCTCTTTCCTGCATTCCCTGGGGAACGGTGCGGCAAAGTGTGGACATTACCGACGGGTTGAGGTAGGGGTTGATTTCCTGCGAGATGTATAGTGCTTTATTGAACTCCATATTTACAAAACTTTCATAATGAATTGCAAATTTACGAAAAAAATATGATATTATCTTTAAAATGGGTTGTTTTTTGGCATTTTTTAGCAATTGAGCGTCTCAATATACAAGTATTCTTTCGATGAAGGGCATAGGGCAGACACTGCGGGACGCCTGATATTTAGAAAGGGCCGAAGGACGGCAGAATATTATTTCTGGCGGCAAAATATTTTGTGCGACTTGGCGGCTATATCAAATAATATTATTAACTTTGCGTTGCCCATCCTTAAATTTGGGCAGACATATAAAAGCGTTTTTTGCTTTATCCTTTACAGGAAATCGCCAATTTTCAAAACACGAAGGATCGAAGCAGTCGATAAACGCTCATGCTTGTCGTATATCCACTCCCCGACAAGGGGTATCGATATCCGATAAGGCGTGGGAGTGGACTGTTTATTTCGTGTTAGGCGTTTGGCGATGCCTCCTGTAAGATAGACAAGAACATCATTCCACGCTTTTTTTGTATCATAACTAAACGTCAACTTTGGGAATGGATGCGACAAAAGACAAAGCCTATGGCAAAATTATTCAAATGGCTGATGGTGATGCTCATCCCACTTTTCAGCCTTGCGTTCACCTCCTGCGGTGGAGAAGACAAGGATGAACCGGATGCTCCTTCGACTACAACATCTGATGTGGTAAAAGGAACAGTAGGAGAAAATTACGTAGTTAATCTTTATCAAAATGGTCCCAATTCTGTGTGGTTCTCTTGGTGTGGTTCTGAACTACGTGTTGATGCTAATTATGGGAGTAATCCTAAGATAGCCGGCTGTGGAATAGTACGTGGTTTAAAAGAAATAACTGTGGTTCCTTCAGACGGATGGGGGAAAAAAGCCGACGTGGTGGATAATGGCGGGTATGTCATTATGTTTACTCTCGATGGCGTTCAGAAATATGTACGTCTAATGGTGACAACCAACAGAGATGCAACCGGTCAGATAATAGGCATAAACTATTCTTATCAGTTCTTCACGCCCTCAAACCTTTAAAACCAGCAAAACATCTACAGCCAAGCGGATATCCATGGGGGTATTCGCTTGGCTCGTATTATAAACGCGAGTTCCTTATCCCGAATTCGCGTTAATAGGAATCACAATGTCAACGGAGATAATGTCATTGAAATATCTGACGGAGATGCTGTCTTGTCTATTCGTTTTGTGTATTATGCAGAGCAAGAGACAGAAGACGGAAATGTCGTGAGGAAAGTTAATGTAATCAATTTGTAGGAACGCTTGTGAGTCTGTGTCAAAGCGTTATAATATAATAAATTAATATCAGTCCGCAACGGACGTACGGCCCGTGCAATGCGGTTCAAATAAGGGCGTATCACAGAATCGCGTAGCGATTTCCGACAATAGCCGTGGGTGAGGGCGTGGCGAAGCCTCGACCGAACCCACGGAAAAAGGTTGCCGGCAACCGGGGATTTGGAGCGGAGGCCGGCCGAAGCGTTCGAAAATGCCAGCCGTGGTGTAGAACGCTACGCTGTCGCTCGCTCCAATACCACGGATGATTACAACGCACATACCCGGGGTTACGCTGTCGCTCCACCCCGGGCTACATTCTTGAATCGCTACGCGATTCTCATCCATAGCGACGGCTTATTTGAAACGCATTGCACGACCCGTGCGTCCGGGAAAATCATATTGATATATAGTTGATGGTCAATTGTATATATGCGGACGCACGAGCCGTGCGTCCCTACAAAATCGGCATAAACAGCCTTTTTGACACACCCTCATTTTCGACCGTCTTGCGGTCCATCTGTTTTAGTCAATAATACTTTAATTTTGGTTTGTGCAATAAATTTATTGAGGATTGAGGGGGAGC
>CANRZQ010000001.1 GCA_947644475.1 uncultured Muribaculaceae bacterium | reverse complement strand
GTCGTTGCCGACCGGGCTTGTCGGCATGCTGCCTCCAAACCCGGTTACCCAAGGAATCACGGCTTCGCCGTGCCGAATTTGCGTAATTTTGATTAATGAATAATTCGCGGGAATTAACACAAAAAATAGTATATACGCGTTGTATGGAAGTGCGTCCGCCGCGGGCTGCGCCGTGCCGGAACCATCATGAACCATGAACGAACCATCGGGGGATTATCTGTTTTTTTGTGAGGGGGGGATTTTGTCGGCATTGTATCTGATGGTTCATTTTGGTTCTTTCATAGTTCATGATGATTCCTGCCAAGCGCAGCGTCACGGAATTTCGATTAATGGATAATTCGCGGGGAAGCCCGGCTGTGGCGGAGCCACAGTCTATAAAAGCGGGCACACACAAGAGTGTGGCTCTGCCACACCGTCTATTGGCAGATGCGCGCTCCCCACGGCTGAAGCCGGGGGTTACCTAAGAGATTGTCGCTCTGCGACAAGTCTTAACGCAAAAATCTTTTTCACGTAATCGTGACAATCCTCGTAATTAACGGCCGTTTGCGGGGATTGGGGGGGGTACGTGAATTGCCGTTAATCGACCATTAATTTTAATTAATGAATAATTCGCGGCAATTAATTTACGTGAATTACGTGTATTAAATTAATTACGGGGAGTGGGGGTTTTACGTTAATTGCCGTTAAGCGGCCATTAATTTTGATTAATGAATAATTCGCGGGAATTAACGCAAAAATCTTTTTTACGTAATCGTGACAATCCACGTAATTAACGGCCGTTGGCGGGGATTGGGGTGAAAATAACGGAGCCGCGCAGAAGAGATGCACGGCTCCGTTTTTATTTGGTTATGCGTCGCGCGCGTCAGCGGACGATGAATTTCTCGGCTTTTACTTTGCCGTCGGTGTAGACGGTGCGTTTCACGTATACGCCGGGGGCGAGTCCGTCTTCAACATTTGCGTCGCTTACAGGCATTCCGGAGATTGTCCATACCGACACTTCGGCTACTTCGGCAGCCTCGATGTCGTCAACGCCTGCCATGCCGATGCGATTGGGGCTTCCGGGAACGGTGTACGACATGACGGGAGTAACGCCCATGCCGCCACGGCCGTCGAGGTTGGCGAAGATCGCTTTCACTGCCACTTCGTATTTCTCGCCGGGGTTGACATTGGAGAATGTCGCGGTGTAACCGTCGGCAAACGAACCGGCCATTACTCTTTCAAAGGGGTTGCCGCCATAGTGCCAGAGCATAGGCGAGGCCCATCCGGCATATTTCGACTCATCGGAGAATTGGGCTTTTACCTCGAGGGTACGCGCATTTTTGTCATATGTGAACTTCACGGTATAAGGAGCATAGAACACGCCCTGCTGGCAATCGCTTGCGTTGAAGCGGCATACAGATTCATAAACTGTGCTTCCGGCTTCTTTCCACATATAGAGGTTGTCGAGATAGAAGGTCTTGCCGTTGCCGCCGTCGAACTTGAACTGGCCAAGTTTGCTGAAATTGACGTTGGGGAATACGGAAAGAGCGATGTCGAACGAATTCCAACGGCCGCCTTCGAGATGAACCGACACGCCTGAACGGTCGTAAGTCGGGTAAAGCGAGATGGGCACGATATTTACGTCCATGGCCTCGGGAGCATAAAGGTCGATGTGGAGGAACTGCATGTCGGTGACATCAACCACGGCATCGCCCGGGAACTGGAAGCCAAGGTAATTGAAGTTTTCGAATTTGTAAGCCTCGTTGCCGCTGCAGTTTTCCTTAGATGCGACTGTCGATTGGCCCCAGCTGCCTACAAACATGCCGGGAACGATAGAACCATACGAGCCGCTGTAGAAACTTTTTACATCGCCGGCTGCCTGACGCGGCGCGGGTGCCGAGGGAATGCCGCCGCGGGCCGATTCTTTCCACATGTAGAGGTTGTCGAGATAGAAGGTCTTGCCGTTGCCACCGTCGAACTTGAACTGGCCAAGTTTGCTGAAATTGACGTTGGGGAATTCGGAAAGGGCGATGTCGAACGAGTTCCACTTGCCGCCCTCGAGGTGGCGTTTCGCTCCGTCCTTATCGTAGGTGGGGAAAAGCGAGATGGGCACGATGTTGACATCCATGGCCTCGGGAGCATAGAGATCGACGTGGAGATACTGCATGTCGGAGGCATCAACAAGCGCGTCGCCGGGGAATTGGAATCCGAAATAGTTGAAGTTGTCAAACTTATAAGCATCGTCATTGCCGCATTTCACGACAGATGAGGCTGTGGACTGGCCCCAGTCGCCGACAAACATGCCGGGAACGACAGAGCCGTAGGCGCCGCTGAAGAAACTCTTGACATCGGCGGCATTGCGCGAGGGCGCAGGAGCGGCAGGCATGGCAGAAGGATTGCCGGTATTGCCTGAATCGTCGCCACGGTTGACAAAACCGCCGATCGTAACTACCGCACGGTACGGAGCCGAGGCATGGCAGGTAGCGCTTTGGTCGAATGTGTCGTCGTAAGCGAAAGCATATGTGTAGCCGTTAGACACTGTAATGTTTGTGTCGTGGAAGAACTTCACATATTCGTTGCAGGGATACTGCGAGCCGCCGGTGAAAGCACGGACACCGGTTTCGGGGTTCCAGTCCTGATGGGCTGTGGTAAGGCGGAACTGGCCGCGGTTGAAAGCAGCGCAGAACATGGCCTGCACGGTCTTGTCGATGTCGGAGCCGGCAGCGAACGGGCCTGCGCCTTCGATGGCATCTTCGGTTGTGGGCTTGTTGACATGACCTTGCGAACCGACAGCCCAGTACGTGCCTTCCTTGCAGGTGAGCACAAACTGGTCGCCGTAGACGCGGCCTTCCCAACGGCCAAGGACGCCCATCGAGATGTTCGCCGTGTTATTGCGGAAATAGTCCCATACGCGGTTGATGTAGTCGCCGAAAAGGTTCGATGCCTTCACGCTCTGCACCTTCGAGGGCTGCTTGATGATGCCGCCAAGATTGTCTTTTCTAATGGGGTTGCTGTAACAGTCCTTATATACGGTGTTGCCGTAAGCGTTGTTCCAGCTTTTGATGATATCGCCGTAAGAAAGTTTCTCGCCACGCTTGATGTAAGCGGGGCTGGCGGAATACAGTTCGAGTCCCATCGGATACTGGAAGGCATCGACACGTGTGGTGTTGATCCATATAGGCTGTCCGGGCTCGTTCGGGGAGTTGGTGAACTCGATAAGTTCCCAACGGATATCGGCATTGGGGTCGCCGGGGTTATTCATGTCGGCACCGGCATAACCTGCGTCGAAAGCATGGAGATACATCGGCGACTTGAACGAAATGAACAGGCGGCATGCAAAAGTGTCGCCAATGTAGATAGTGTTGTCCTGAATGTCGGAGAGGCGTGTGAAGATGTCGGCATATCCCCAGTCGCCTGCATCATGGTGCAGATTGTTGACACTCGGAGTAAGCGGCTTGAGCACAGCCGACTTGTTGCGCGAGGTGGCGCCGAGGTCGTAATAGATATCTCTTTCTTTTGTTTTACCGATAATTGCGACATAGATATCGCTGTCGGAATACGCGCCGGAAGAACTGTTTACCAGTTCCAACGGCAGATCGGCCCATGCGCTCAATGCGCCAAGGGTCAAGGCACCAAAGCCTGAAATCAATTTTTTAAACATTTTGTAAGGATTAACTTTTCAACAGCACATCCCTCCGGATGCGGTTGACATAAATAGTTTAACGATGGTATAAAAAAAGTATAGGATAAAAATACGCCACAAATTTAACTTTATTTAATTAAAAATGCAAATATTTCGTAATAATTATTTCGAAAATTTGCGGATTTAATCAAAAAATAAAACGACCCGGGCCGTAATTACGGTGCATTACTGATTAAAACAGGTGGACCGCAAGGCGGTCGAATATGGCAGGCACGGGCCAAAGCCCGTGTTTTTAACGCATCACGGAGGTTCGACTGCGGCCGCAGTCGAATAACAACACCTCATCATAACATGGGCTTGCGCCCATGCCTACCATATTAAGCGGCTCTGCCGCTTCTGCCGAAAAGACATTCACCGCCAATTCAGCCTGACCCATTAAAAACGGCATTTCAACCGATTGCGTTGAAATGCCGTCTGTGACGCTTAAATAATTGTTATTTACTTTTTAGCCGAGGATTGGGGCAACTTTTTGGCGTACCAGTTTTTCATCACATAGAATGCTTTTTTGCGGTCGCCCTTGTCGCTGATGAGGCCCTTGCGGTTGAAATCGTCCTGAATTCCGGGAAGATGGCGCCGGGGTGAGCGGAAATCTTTAAGAATCCAGGGGGTGCATCCGGCCAGACCGGGAATACGGTCGAGCATAGCCGTGTGTCTGCGATATAGGTCTTCCTGATGCTCTTCCGTGAAACGATGTGCCGGGTCGCCATGCAGTCCGGCCAGCGCCCCTCCGCCAAATTCACTGATAAACACCGGCTTGTCGATGGTGAATTCCCAGTTGGAAGTATCGCATTTTTCCGGCTTGCCATCGTACCATCCGATATATTCGTTGAAAGAAATAATATCAAGGACATCGCTTAGGGCGTCATCGACCGACATAACGCCCGGACGAATCTCGTCCTTTTCCATGGCCGCCCCAATAAGACGGGTGCCACCGTCGAGCGCGCGGGCCTCGGCAGCAAGGCGCGTGAGAAATTGATTGCGCGCATCGGAGCGTGGCGTTTCGTTTGCTATTGACCATATGATTATGTTGCAACGGTTTTTGTCGCGTGTAATCATATCGTTGAGCTGGCGCGACGCATTGGCATATGTGTCGGGGTTATCCCAATGTATTGTCCAATATACAGGGATTTCCGACCACACGAGAAGCCCCATTCTTTCGGCCTCCCGAACCATCTCCTCGTTGTGGGGGTAATGCGCAAGCCTTACGAAATTACAATTCATTTCCCTGGCCCAGTTGAGAAGCGTGTGGGCATGTTCACGGCTCCATGAGCGGCCGCTATTGTAAGGCGCCTCTTCATGGATGCTGACGCCGCGACAGAATATTTCCTTTCCGTTGAGAAGAATGCGCGTGCCATCGGTTGAGATAGTTCGGAAACCGATTTCGTCGCGGATTGTGTCGCCGGCGGCTATGATACATATATCATATAGTTTCGGATTCTCCGGGCTCCACAGCTGAGGGGTGCATTTCAGCGACACGCTTCCTCGCCCATCCTGCCCTATGGCCACTTTTTTATTGATTTTCAGTTCGGGGATATAAAGAGTGACTTCCCCAATGCCGTCGCCCTCGACTTCAAACTCAGCGTTGACTGTGTTTTTTTGCGCCGGAGAAAGTTGCACGCTGTAATCTCTCACAAAAGCCGCCGGAGTCTCAACGATAGATACCGGACGTGTCAAGCCTCCATAGTTCCACCAATCGGCGTTGACAGTCGGCACACCTTCGGGCCGACGCTTGTTGTCGACCTTTACGACAAGCGAGTTCTCGCCTTCATTGAGCAGCCCGGTAACCTCAAAATTGAACGGAGTGAAGCCTCCCACATGCTCGCCGAGACGCTTTCCGTTGAGCCAGACAATCGTTTCATAATTTGATGCTCCAAAATACAAGAACTGTCTGCGCCCGGGAGTTATCTCGGGCGTAAAACGGTTGCGGTACCATACGGTGCCTTCGTAATAATACAGTTCCGGACGCTGTGAGTTCCAGTCACCCGGCACCTGCAAGAACTTATCCTTGCCAAAATCGTATTCCTGCAATTCCGTAGGGTCTGAATAGTCAAGGTCCTGCGCATATCCATTGTCGGTAGGGTTAAGCCGGTAATCGTAATATCCGTTTTCGAATGGGTCGACAATCGTGCGCCATTGCCCGTTTAGCGACTGCTGCTGGCGAGCCGGCATATTTGTTATCAACGGGAATGAGGCGTCGGCCAAAGCCGAAAATGGCGAGACAGCAGCCATGGCAACTATCCCGCAGAATAAGATTTTATTCATTTTCATGGTATTATGCTTATATCACAAGCCGGAGGGTTCTTTGCTTGTGGCAAAGCGCTCCGCGATGAGTGTTCCTGTTAAAGCGCGGAGGCTTTAAGCGAGAGGCCGATGCGCTCGGCAAGCCCGAAGAGGAGATTCATGCAGTGTACGGCTGTGCCGGCGGCTCCTTTCAGAGGAGAGTCGAAGGCAGCCGACACACTGAGGCGTCCGTCGGTTTTATCGAGATAAATGAGGCATTTATTTGTGCCTTCCACTTCCCGCGGCGATGGCATGCGGTCGACGATAAAGGTAAAATTATGGTCGTCGTAGAATTCCTCATAAAGACGGGTGAGTTCACCGATGTTGAGATCGGTAGCCAACGACACTGTTGCTGTGAGCACACGCGACTGCCCGGAGGCATCCGTTTCTATTCTGATTTTTGACGCAAAGCCGGGCTGGAGGCTACACAACGCATCCGATATCTCTTTTTGGGAGATGACGTCGGACGAGCCGGGCACAAGACACGACGGAAGCGTGATGCTCACGTCGATGTCGGAAACAAGGAGGCCTTCCTTTGCCAACGGCAGAAGCGAAAGGAGGATAATGTTAGCCTCAGCCGACGGCACGGATGCACGCAGCGCACCGCGCACCATAGCCTTTCGGTTTAATTCCGGCAAACCGTAGACAAAACCGGAGGCTTCTACCGGCACAAGGCTCACTATTTTCATATCGGGCTCGCAGGCTGCAAAGCCGAGTGCGCCTTCCGCATCGCCACATATAAAAAGCATATTGGCCTCGGCAGGACGCGGACGGCTTACGAATCGCAAATCGGTCTCGCCAACCATGCCGTGATGTATGTCGACAAGCGCACGGCCTGCGTGCGGCTCAGCATGAAGCCAGGATATTTCCACATCGGGATGATTGATGAGAATACGAACAAGTTCACCCGCGACAGACGACTCCGCGGCATATATTCCGGCTTTTATCATTTTTCAGGATTGTTTTCAGAGAAGATGAGATTATAAATTTTTTCTGTGGCACCGATATTGCCGGCGATATATTTCTCGCAGACCGACGCGGCTTTTGAAAGCGCCTGTCCGGAGGCACAGAGCCGCGACATTACTGATGAGAGCGAATCCAGGTCGTGGTATTCGAAACCGCCGCCAAGTTCTATCAAGTCTGACGCCTCCTTGAACTTATTGTGCCTCGGGCCAAAAATCACAGGCATGCCGTAAACAGCGGCCTCATTGATATTATGGATCCCCGCGCCAAATCCGCCACCTATCAGGGCCACGTGTCCGCAGCGGTAAAGAGCCGACAATTTGCCGAAACAGTTTACGATAACAGCACGGACATCATCGTCGACACGTCCTTTCTGCATTATATCGGTGATCAGCACCGATTTTCCGGGAATGGCCTCACGGAGCGCCGCGATACGCCGGTCGTCGAATTCGTGAGGAGCGATTATAATTTTAACCTCGGGATGTGCGGCAAGCCAACGCAGGTATATTTCCTCATCGGCCTCCCACGAACTGCCGGCAATCATCGTAAAGGGAGCGGCCCATTGCTCGAGATAAGGCATGTCGAGACGCTGCGAGCGCACAGCGGCCACTCGGTCGAAGCGCGTGTCGCCCGCCACGGTCACATTCTCAATGCCTATGCCGCGCAGCAAGTCGGCAGATGCGCGGTCCTGCACATAAAGATGTGTGAAGCACCTCAGCAGCCGACGCCACATTCCGCCCCAACGCTTGAAAAAACGCTGGCCGGGACGGAATATAGCCGATATAATATATGTGGGGATTTCGCGGCGTTTAAGTTCCGAGAGATAATTACCCCAGAATTCGTATTTTACGAAAATGGCCACACGCGGATTTACTGCCTCAACAAACTTGCGGGCATTGGCGGGAGTATCGAAGGGCAGATACACGACACAGTCCACCTTGTCGTAGTTCTTGCGCAGTTCGAAGCCCGACGGAGAGAAAAACGACAGGAGTATTTTCCAATGTGGATGTTGGGCGCGTATCCGCTCTATCAACGGGCGAGCCTGCTCAAACTCTCCCACCGACGCGGCATGAATCCACACGTCGAATTGCTTTCCGGCATAGTCTCCGAGCCGCGGAAATGTCTGCTTATGACCGGCAACCAGCCTTCGGGCCTTTCCGGATTTAAGCGCGGCAACACGCGCGGCGGCAGAGTACAGGGCTATTCCGGCGTTGTAGACTGGATTCATTCCGCCGGGATGATTCGTTCTATACCGGCGCGCAAGCGTGCCAATGTCTCGTCGCGTCCGAGCAATGCGGTGATGTCGAACATATGCGGGCCCTTGCACTCGCCCACTACTGTAAGACGGAAAGCGTTCATCACATTGCCAAGATGATAGCCCTTGTCGGCAATCCAGGCGAGCACCGTCGGCTCGGTATCGGCTCCGGCAAAGTCGTCGAGGCCTTCAAGGAGAGCGGCCAATTCTGTGAGTTGGGCGGGAGTTTCCGGCTTCCATCGTTTTTTCACATCCTTCTCGGCATATGCCTCGGGGGCTGTGAAGAAGAAGCGGGCTTGTTCCCAAAGGTCTTTCACAAAATTGATGCGACCTTTCACAAGCGATACGGCACGTGTAATATATTCATCAGTAAAATCGGCCGGATTCACGCCGTTGGCTTCAAGCACAGGTTTGAAAAGCATGGCAAGGTCGGCATCCGGCATAGCCTGCAAATATGTGTGGTTGAACCACTTGCCTTTCTCGAAAGCGAATTTTGCTCCTGCTTTCGAGCAATGGTCGAGTGAGAATTTCTGTATGAGTTCGTCCATCGACATTATTTCCGTGTCGTCGCCGGGATTCCAGCCCAGAAGAGCGAGGAAGTTGACAACGGCATGGGGGAGGTATCCGCTTTCGCGGTAGCCCGACGAGATGTCGCCCGACTTGGGGTCGTGCCATTCGAGGGGGAACACCGGGAAGCCAAGACGGTCGCCGTCGCGCTTGGAGAGTTTGCCTTTGCCGTCGGGCTTGAGCAGGAGCGGAAGGTGGACAAAGGCTGGCATGGTGTCGGCCCATCCGAATGCTTCGTAAAGGAGCACATGGAGAGGTGCGGATGGAAGCCATTCCTCGCCGCGAATCACATGCGACACTTTCATCAGATGGTCGTCTACGATATTGGCAAGGTGATAGGTTGGCAGGTCGTCGGCCGACTTGTAAAGCACTTTATCGTCGAGGATGTCGCTCTTTATCACTACTTTGCCGCGGATGAGGTCGTTAACCTCAACATTACGGCCCGGCTCGATGCGGAAACGCACCACATACTGGGCACCCTCGTCGAGAAGGCGTTTCACTTCATCAGCGGGAAGCGACAGGGAGTTGCGCATCGACATGCGCGTCGACGCATCGTACTGAAAATTAGGTGTGGCGGCACGGGCGGCTTCGAGTTCGGCAGGTGTGTCAAACGCTATATAGGCTTTGCCTGCGTCGAGAAGCATGCGGGTGTGCTCACGGTAGATGTCGCGGCGTTCGCTCTGCTTGTAAGGTCCGTAAGGGCCTCCTTCGCGCACGCCTTCGTCTATTTCTATTCCGAGCCATGCGAGTGCCTCGTTGATATATTCTTCGGCTCCGGGCACGAAACGCTGGGAGTCGGTGTCTTCTATACGGAGAATCATCTTGCCGCCGTGCTGGCGAGCGAAAAGATAGTTATACAGGGCTGTGCGGACACCTCCTATGTGGAGCGGCCCCGTGGGAGAGGGGGCGAAACGCACTCTGATTTCTGACATTTATAGAGATATTTTAGGTTACTATCAATAACTAATGACTAATGACTAATGACCAATTACCAATTACTAATGACCAAAGGCTAATAATGACTAATCAACTTTCGAACACTTAGAGCAACTTAATTGAAATGTAGCGTTTGGGATTTTTCTTTATGTCGACAAAAAGCGAGTCGAGAGATGATATGGTGGTATTGAGGTTGTCGTAAAGCGAGGGGTCGTTGATCAGACGGCCAAGCGTTGAGTTTGGCTTGCCGAGTTCGTCGGAGAGCGCGCGCAGATTGGCAGTTGTGACCTGCAAGTCGGCAACCAGCGAGTCAAGGGGCAGATTCTTCATCTGCCCGGAGAGTTCGGCAAGGTCTGACGTTATGTTGGAGGTGTTGCCTGTTATCTGCTTCACATCGGCAGCGATGGGGCCGAGTTGCGCTGTGGCGGCGGCAAGACGCTGAGTGGTGGTCTGCAAGTTTGCCGATATGGCGTCGAGGCGTTTCACAGAAGCCGTGAGGGCCGGATCCGCAACCACTGCATTGAGATTGGTGAGCAAGGTGTCGATTTTGGGGAATATCTGCTGGACAGCCGGAAGCATGTCGCCGGCCGAGGCAAGAAGCGACGAGGCGTTTTCGCCCACAAGACGGTCGCCTACATTGTGGTCGGTTGCCGACGACGACAGATGAAGCACTATCGACGCTGTGCCGAGTATGTCGGTGCCAAGCACGGCTTTTGAGCCCTGCGGCACTTTGAGGCGGCTGTCGAGCGACATCTCGACCAGCACATGGCCGGGATTGTCGAACTCATATTCCATCTCCCGCACCTGCCCTACCTTGAAACCGTTGAGCATTACGGGCGACGACACGGCAAGGCCTTCGACGTTCTCAAACGACGCATAGTAGTAGTTGGTGGGTTTGAACACGTTGATGCCTTTGAGGAAATCGATGCCAAGTATGAGAATGGCAAGAGCCACAAGCACACATATTCCTATTATAACTTCTTTGCGAAATATCTTTTTCATTTTCCTTGTGTTTTTTTCTGATCTTTGTAATAGCCGTCGAACGCCTCAAAGAGAGCCGTGGCGCATTTTTCTTTCCCGGAGTCGGAATGGAGGAATTTCTCAGACGTCGGGTTGCATATAAAATCGAGTTCTACAAGCACCGACGGCATCGACACGCTCCAAAGCACCCAGAATCCGGCCTGGCGCACTTCTTTGTCGGCGCGGCCGGCCTTATTTACAAGATTGCGCTGGGCCCGGGATGCAAAGTCGAGGCTCTGGTTGAGGTGAGCGTTTTGCGTAAGTTCAAATATTATATATGATTCCGAAGAGTTCGGGTCGAAATCCTTGTAACGCGAGCGGCTGTTCTTTTCGAGTTCCATCACCGAGTTCTCGCGCATGGCCACACGCAGGTTGGCATCCGACTTGTGCAGCCCGCAGGTGTACACACTTGCTCCTTTTACCGTGGTGCGTCCGCGCGACTTTTTGTCGACTGAATTTACATGTATCGATATGAAAAGATTTCCGTGGGCATCGTTGGCAATTTTGGCGCGGTCGGCCAGTTCGACAAACTTGTCGGTCGACCGTGTATACACAACCTTTACCTTGTCGCCGTATTTCTTGCTTATCTTGCTGCCCAGACGTTTTGCAACGTCGAGCACGATAGTCTTTTCATTGGTGAGTTTGCCTTTGCAGCCTATATCCTTGCCACCGTGACCGGCATCAATCACCACGACAAAAGGCTTGCTCTCCTCGGCTACGCTCATCAGGAAAGCAGACACTGTCATTAATAATATAAGCAACAGGCGCGTCATTATGCGATTACTGCGGTGCAAATTTACAAAAAAAATTGTGATTCTTGGCATTAAAAGCCAAAAATCACAATTTCAATTCCTTTTGGTAGACTTTATCTTATCATTTCCTTGGTCACAGCCGTGCCGCGGCGCACGATATAGATGCCGGGGCCGGGATTGTCGACGCGAACGCCTTGCAGGTTGTAGTATTCAGGCTCTGCATCGGCATCCACGGCGGCATCATCAATGCCGGACGGACCGGAAAGGGTAACGCGCATCGATGCAAGGTCGGCGGTAATGTTGTAGACATACGGACGTGCCGACCACGACTGGGCAGAGGATGCGTTCACATCGGCGGGATAGCGCACTATCGCAGCCGACTCCCCGGTAGCAATCGACTCATCTTTGGTGGATGCGCCGTAGCGGTCGCCCGAGTTCACATCGTCCCATGTATCGCCGAGGGTGGTGACAAACGAGAAGTATCCGGCGAAGGCTGTGCCCGATGAGTTTACTGTTACATTATTAAATGTATATGTAGAGCCTTCGCGCTGTGCCTCGATGCCTTTGTCGGTGGCCCATGCATAACCGTTGACATGTCCCACGAGATAGAGTTTCTCGGGGAGTGATTCATAAGGGTCGACTGGCTCAAATTCCACGTTTGTCTTAGTCCACACGCAATAATCGGAACCGGACACTTTTATATCGTCGTTGGTGTAGCCTTCGGGCGAGACAAATGCCGAGCCGATCTTCACCACAAGTTTACCGTTGGTGCCGGTCACCTCGGCCATATAGCAATCTTTGGAAGACTGGAGCACTTTCACCGCGCTCATGTTGTGCACGCCCACGGCGTTGCGCACGGCGATGAGACGCTTGATCTCGTTCTTGAAACTTTTCCAGTGGGGCAGGAACACGCACGGTGTGCCGGGCGAGCAAAGCATAAAGGCGTTGGCAGCGATGACATTGCCGGTAAACTTCGACCCGTCGCGGTAGGTGTCGTGATTGTCGATGAATGTAACGGAGTATTGCTGGTAGCCGTAATGAATCATGCCGGCAGGCTGCGGGTTGGTGCCGTTGGCTTTCCACACAAGTTTGGTGAGGTCCGACGAGGCAAACGCATCGTTCACTGCATATTTGAACGGAAAGTCGAAAGCGGCCGAGGTCTTGCCGGTGGCGTCGATCCAGGCTTTTACGGCATCGTAATTGCCGTCCCAGTATTCGCCGACCGAAAATTCCGGCTGCGAGTACTCGTTGTAGATTTTGGTATATTTGCCGGCATAGCCTTTCACCATATCGTATCGGAAACCGGCATAGCCCATATCTTCAAGAAGGAACTGGCAATAAGCCTTGCAATTTTCCTGCACGGCAGCAGATGTATGGTCGAGGTCGCGCGCACCGTCGAAATCGTCGCCGGTGTCGGGCGCGCCTGTCGGTTTTGCCTGACCCGACTGATTGCGCACCTCGTCGGTGGAGCATATGTGTTCGGGGCCAAGTTTATAGGTGGTGCCGCGCCACGTCTCGGCGGGAAAATCGGTCCAGTTGGTAGCGCCGCAACGGTGATTGATAACCACATCTTCGATTATGCCGGTGCCTTTTTCCTTATATGTGGCAATCATCGAGCGCAACTCAGCCTCGGTGCCGAATATCGTATTGTGGTTGGTGAACCAATATACAGGAGTATATCCCATCGAGCGTCCGCCGCCTTGCTGGTCGCGTGCGCTGTTAGGTATCCATATCAGCGAGAAACTCTTGGAGAGTTCGTCGGCCTGTGATTCGAGATTAGACCATTTGGTGTCGTTAAACGAGTCCCAGTAAAATCCTTGAAGCATGACACCCTGATAGTCCGACGGCCAGCCGGCTGCCAAAGTCGAGGCGGCGCCAAAAAGCACCGAGGCGATGACAGGAATGTATCGTCTTGTGTTCATAATTAATCTAATGATTTGAGTTTCAGATTTATAGGTAAGTATGATAATGATTCTTCAGCAATATGCCGCCAAATCGGCGGCGGCTTTTCGGCCACAAAGGTACAATTTTTTTGTATATCAAACAAATATTCGGAGAAAAAAACGTAACTTTGCCGTATGTTTCGACACAGGCTGTTTCTCATAGTAAATCCAATATCCGGCACATGCTCTAAAAAAGGTGCAGTCGAGAAGATTGAGACTCGCTTTCGCAGGCACGGCATTGAAATCGACACGGCCTTTACCACCGGCCGTGGCGATGCCACACGGCTTGCCGGCGAGGCAATAGGCATGGGCTACCGCGCCGTCCTGGCTTGCGGTGGCGACGGCACTGTAAACGAAACGGCCAAGGCGATGTGCGGCTCAGACATTCCTCTGGGCATTATCCCGGCCGGAAGCGGCAACGGCCTCGCCCGCCATCTCGGAATCCCTATCGACATCCTGACTTCTGTCGACGTAATCGCGCGCGAGCATGTCACCCCCTGCGACTATGCCACGGCAAACGGACGCCCGTTCTTCTGCACTTTCGGCTGGGGATTCGACGCTGCCGTGTCCGACCGCTTTGCCCGCGCAGGAAAACGCGGCCTTATCACTTATCTCAACAGCGCGATATCCGAATACAAGGACTACCAGGGCGAGGAATACACAATAAAGGTCGACGGCGAGACCTACTCACGCAAAGCATTCCTCGTGGCTTGCTGCAATGCCTCGCAATATGGCAATAATGCCTTTATCGCTCCGCAGGCATCAATCAAGGACGGACTGCTCGATGTGATAATAATAAAGGATGCCGACCATCTGCGCACTCTCCTTGTTGGCATCGACATGCTCACAGGCATGATTCCTCACAACAGCCAGATTGAAAAATTGCGGGGCAGCCACATCGTGATTACACGCAACAGCAGCGGCCCGGCCCATCTCGACGGCGAGCCCACGGAAATGGGCACGGTGGCCGACATCCGTTGTATTCACGGAGCATTGAAAATCTACACCCCGCAACGAAAAATGCGATTCATGCCTTTTATCACTCCTATGATATATACATTCCGCGACTGGCATTTTGCCCTGCGAAATCTCGTGTCGGGCTGATTCCAAATTCCTCAATCAATATAATCAAGATGCTACCTACCAAATCAATATACACCCGCGGAGCCGAAGACGGAGCATGGATGGGGCTGCTGTTTGTGGCAGCCGTGGCCTTGCAGACCCTTGCGCAAGGCTCGCTTGCCGCCACACTTGTGGCCGACGCCCTGCTTGTGGCCGTGCCGGCCGTGCTGTGGGTGATGCTGCGCCGCTCTTACCGCTACGACCGGCTTTTGACCACTTTTTCTGGCCTGTGGATGCACGGAATCATGGTATTTCTCTGCGGAAGCCTCATTCTTGGCCTGGCCTCATTCATCTACATGCGCTTCATCAACACCGGCTTCATTTACACCCAGGCGCGGCTTGCCGTCGACCTCTATTCGCAAATACCCGAATTTGAGACATTCGCCGCTACGCTCCAGAAAGCAATAGACCGCAAACTCCTCCCATCGCCAATAATGCTCACATTCACTGTTATATGGCTCGGCAGTTTCTCCGGGGCAATGCTCTCAATGATTGAGGCCGGACTTGTGAAGGCAATCGTAAAAAAATAACCACACAACTGAATAACAATGGACATCTCTGTCGTAATTCCCCTATATAACGAGGCTGAATCCCTCCCCGAACTCGAAGCATGGATTGCCCGCGTAATGAGAGAAAATCATTTCTCTTACGAAGTGATTTTTGTCGACGACGGCTCCACCGACAATTCATGGCAGGTAATAGAAAATCTGCAAAAGGCCAACCCCAACATACGAGGCATCTCATTCCGGCGGAATTACGGAAAATCGCCGGCCCTGAATACCGGATTTGCCCGTGCCAAAGGCGACGTGGTGATAACAATGGACGCCGACCTGCAAGACAGCCCCGACGAAATCCCGGAACTCTACAGAATGATTACCGAAGACGGCTACGACCTCGTGTCAGGATACAAGAAGAAACGCTACGACCCGCTGTCGAAGACAATCCCGACCAAACTTTTCAACGCCACGGCCCGCGCCGTGTCCGGAATAAAGAACCTTCACGATTTCAACTGCGGACTTAAAGCCTACCGCCTGAAAGTGGTGAAGCATATCGAGGTGCACGGCGACATGCACCGTTACATCCCCTACCTCGCCAAACTTGCCGGGTTCAACAAAATCGGTGAAAAGGTCGTGCACCATCAAGCCCGCAAATATGGCACGACTAAATTTGGGCTCGACCGCTTTGTCAACGGATACCTCGACCTGGCCACACTTTGGTTCACCGGCAAATTCGGAAAAAAGCCGATGCACTTCTTCGGCCTGCTCGGCTCGCTGATGTTCTTCCTCGGATCCATAGCCGTGGCCGTGGTGGGCATAATGAAACTTTACCATATGCACGCCGGGCACCCCTACTCTCTTGTTACAGACTCGCCCTACTTCTTCCTCTCGCTCACGCTGATGCTGCTCGGCTCGCAACTTTTCCTTGCCGGATTTATCGGCGAACTCATAGTGCGCAATTCAACCCTCCGCAACCAATACGAGATTGACAAGACAATAAATATAACGACTAACTACGAATGACTAACGACTAATGTTTCCATTCGTAATTCGTCATTCATAATTCGTCATTAATCCGTAATTTTTTTCTCCCATGCAATATATTGATTTTCTCGACCTCTGCAAAAAAAGATACTCCTGCCGCAATTACTCTGCCGAGCCGGTGAATGAAGAAAAAGTGATGGCGGTGCTTTGCGCGGCCCAACTTGCTCCGTCGGCCTGCAACCGCCAGCCCTGGACATTTTATGTTGTCACCGACGCAGAACGCCGCCAACGTATGCTTGCCAAATCACGTCCGGCATTCAACGACGCACCTGTGCTGATCGCTGCTGTCGGCCACCACGACCAAGCATGGCACCGCACAGCCGACAACAAGGACCATACCGACATCGACCTCGCCATTGCCGGCGAACACATCGCGCTTGCCGCTGAGGCCGCAGGACTTGCCACATGCTGGATATGCAGTTTCGATGTCGACGCTGTCCGGACCGAACTCAACCTTGCCGCCGACGAGGAGCCAGTCGCGCTTTTCCCTCTCGGATACGCCGCCGAAGGCGACGTCATGCCTAAGAAATCGCGCAAACCGCTTACAGAAATCGTGAAATGGGTCGATTGACTTCCATATTAGCAGTGATATGCCTGCTTGCCGCCTTCTCAGGCTGCAACACATCGGGCTGCCTTGAAAACCGCTCGTCGGTGCCCCTCGCCGGATTCTACGACTCTGCGACCGAAAAGTCAATATCTCTCGACTCCCTGGAAATATACGGCGCCGACGCTCCCGGCGACTCCATTCTCTCGGCTCCCGGCACATCTATATCGCAGATATACCTGCCGATGAGAGCGACGAAAGACAATGTAATGTGGTTTATCTCATACAAATGGAAAAACCTTGACAACCTCGACCTTGTCGACCGCATCGACCTCAATTACACAGCAAGCCCGTATTTTGCCTCCGAGGAATGTGGCGTAATATACCGCTACCGCATAACCGGCTGCCAATATACCCGCAACCTTATCGACTCAATCGCAATAACCGACTCGCTTATCACGAATATCGACATCGAGAGAATAAAAATTTTCTTCCGCACATCGTCCAACGATGAGCCGGAAGACCAACCCCAAGACCAACCCCAAGAAACCCCACAATCGTGAACATGCGTCTGCTTTATATATTAATAATGTGTACCGTGTCGATGGCGATGTGGGGCCAGAGGCGCATAAATCCCGTAGAGACTCCGGCTACAACCACGCGGCCGGTGAACGAACTGGCCAACGACACCGCGCGCATCAACGCACGTATCCGCGCATCGATGGCTCACTATCACGACGAAAACGGAAACATAATCTATATCGACACCGTGACCGGGCGCGAATGGCGCGACTCTACGGCGATGCTTCAAAAGATTCCGATGAAATACCCGCTGCTGTCTTCCGTGAGCGTTGGCGTTGACATCTGGAATCCCGTGATGCGCGCTTTCAAACAGCATTACGGGCTGATTGACTTTTCGGCAAAAGTAAATCTCCACAACCGCTACCAGCCTGTGTTCGAAACCGGCCTCGGCATGGCAAAGAATACTCCCGCCGACAATAATTTCACATATAAGTCGCCGCTCAGCGTCTATTTCCGGCTTGGATGCGACTATAATTTCCTCTATAACTCATCGCCCGACTATCAGTTTACACTCGGTATGAGATACGGCTTTTCGCCATTCTCATATTCTATAACCGACATTTCTATCAATTCCGACTACTGGGGCGAGACGGCCCATCCGGAAATCCCGACGCAACATTCCACCGTAGGCTGGTGGGAACTTGCCATCGGACTGCGCGTAAAACTCTGGGGGCCGATTTCTGCCGGATGGACGTTACGCTACCACCAGCTGCTCCATGAATCGAAGGCCGCGTATGGCAAGCCATGGTATATTCCCGGCTACGGCTCTCGTCAAGGAGCCATAACTGGCTCGTTCACCTTTTACTACACACTCGACTTTTCAAAAAAAGCCGTGGAAGCAATCACACCCGAACCCTAATAATCCATAAATAAATTTATTATGAAAAAATTTCTTTTTATCGCAGCCGCTGCACTTGCCCTTGCAAGTTGCACAAAATCTGAATCACCGGCACAGCAGGATTCTAACTCAACTGAGAACTGCGCCTATCAGTCGATTCTCACCCGCACATCAGTGCGCCAGTGGGATTTGGACCGCACTGTTTCCGCCGACACTGTCGACATGATCCTTCGCGCAGCCATGTCTGCCCCCACCGCCATGAACAAACAACCCTGGGCTTTTGTCGTGCTCACCGAGCGCGCCGTCCTCGACTCCGTGGCCACTTGCCTCCCCTGGTCGGGCCTCAATAATGCGCCTATGGCTATAATCACATGCGCCGACCTCTCAAAAGTATGCGACGGGGAAACCGCCGACCGCGGTTTCTGGATTCAAGACGTCTCCGCCGCCACTGAAAATCTGCTTCTCGCCGCCCACGCTCTTGGCCTCGGCGCAGTATGGACAGGCGTCTACCCCGACATGGAGCGTGTCAACGGCGTACGCGAACGTCTTTCCCTCCCCGAAAATATCATTCCCCTGGCCGCCGTACCGTTCGGTTATCCCGCCGGCGACAATCAGCCCAAAGACAAGTACACCCCAGCCAACATCCATTACAACGGCTGGAACACAGTGCAATAATTCATCCACAACTCCCCCTGAAAAAACAGGCTGCTGAAATTTTTTTAGCGGCCTGTTTTTTTATTTTCACTAAAATCACCAAATATCAAAATTTTGTTGTACATTTGTAAATTAAAAACCAAAATTCCGGCACATACAGATTTATATTTAGCCTATGAATAAGTTTTATATTTTCATTTTAGCAATTATATCCTCTTTCAACACATTCGCTCTACAAACCGGCAACGATTCAATTTTAGGACGGCCATTCAAGGATTTTTCAAAGACTGCATTTTGTTCATACACCACATTTCACCCAAGCCAATATATTGCCGACAATAATTGGGATATCCTGTGCTCATTCCGAACCCCGGGAACAAAATCTCGGCTTGACTCTCTCAATATACCATACAACGAAAGTCAACTCCGACTTTTGATGGCAGGCGATTTACTCACCTCCGCCGATGGCGTGTTCACCACCAAAATGCCTATTCTTGATAAAAGGCAGACTACTGAAATCAGGACGGTATCAAAGAATTTCGCCGACAGCGTTTACCCGGTCATAGAACCGAAAATCAAAGAATTAATTTCTACCTTCAAGATGAAAGGATATACAGCACAGACATATTCCTTGATTTTCTCATATTTGCTCGACGGGTATATTTGGAATGAAGGCAAACTCCCCGTTCCCAATAACATTGGAAGCCATGGCACATGGTCAGGCGTCTACTGGGCTATGTATGACAAACGCACAAACGACAGCGACGGGACAAATGGATACGGCCCTCTTAAAGTAAATTGGACCGACGACCTTGGATATTGGCCAAGCCATAAAACGTTATCAGATTTTGCACGTTGCATCATGAACAACGAACTCCCCATTTCCGATGATGAACTGAAAACAAACCTTATTAAATGGAATTTAGTCGACTCCAAGGGCAATCCGACAATTCCTGTCCTAAAAAGTGGAAATGGAGACGAAATCGACACCCTATGCAATGAAATCACTTCGCAACTCAGCGATGCCGTTAAAAAATACGCTCCAACCATTGCATCCGCATACAAAATTTCCTCACACGACGAAGCCTCTGTAATTTTCTACCATGAGGTGATGTGGGACCTCCTATCCCTTTTGACTTCAAATCACCTTATCGAAAAACCGGCAATTCTCAAAGGCGAAGAAGTCGGCGCATCCCATTTCGCCGACATCTCCTTCATAACCATATCCGACCAATAATGGCACAAGCCGAAAATACGGTGCATTGCATCTCCGTTAGGAGACAAATATTGTAGCGCAGGGCGCAAGCCCTGGGGATTGTGGAATGTTATTCATTAATGTATTGGAGCGAAGGCCGGCCGGTGCGTTCGACAATGCCAACCTGAGGTAGGGGCGCGATAAATCGCGCCAGCATTTTTTATATCCGATTAGGGCGTGATTTATCACGCCCCTACAAACCGCTCCAATGCCATGAATGATTCCAATGCCCATACCGTAGGTTACGCTATCGCTCCACCCACGGCTAATGTCTTGAAGCGCATACGCGCTTCCTCTTCTTGGCGATGGCTTACCTGAACCGGCACGGTGCAGCCCCGGCGGACGCTCGGGCCGCATCCCTTCCACTTGAAAATTTGATATACTCTTTTCCTTTTTTCAGAACAGGGTGAGCTGGGGATTGAGCAGGCGGAACGACATGCGGTGCTCCGGGCTGGGGCCGTAGGCCTCGATGGCCGCACGATGGGCCTTGGTGGGATAACCTTTGTTTACATCCCAGCCGTAGACAGGATAGCGCTCGTGGAGTTCGCGCATATATTGGTCACGATGTGTTTTCGCAAGAATCGACGCAGCGGCAATATTGGCAAAACGTCCGTCGCCTTTTACAAAAGTCATGCTCGGCACTTCGCCATACGGTGAAAAACGGTTGCCGTCGACTATTATCGCGCCGGGACGTACTTTCAGGCCGTCGAGAGCGCGGTGCATGGCCAGTATCGAGGCCCTGAGAATGTTGATTTTGTCAATTTCTGCGGCTGTAACCACTCCGACAGCCCAGGCAACGGCCTCAGCCTCTATGACAGGTCGAAGCGTCTCGCGCTGTCGCTCGGTAAGTTGCTTTGAGTCGTTAAGAAGGGGATGTGTGAAATCATCAGGAAGAATCACCGCCGCCGCATACACCGCCCCGGCCAGACAGCCACGCCCGGCTTCGTCCGTGCCGGCCTCGTTTACGCCGGCAGTATGGCATGTGGGGAGCATATCGGTCAGATCAGTTCTTTCACGAATGCATATCCCATTCCGTACCGGTTAATTATATAACTTCCGGTCTTTCCGAGTTTCTTTCGGAGGCGGGATATATTTGTGTCAACAATGCGGGCGTTCACCGTGGCATCGTCTTTCCACACCTCTGCGCATATTTCGTTGCGTGAGAAGAAGCAACTTTGGTTGCGCAACAGAAATATCAGTATGGCATATTCCGTTTTGGTCAAAGCAACAGGAGTGCCGTTTTCGGTCACATGCTGTGTGGTTGTATCCACGCAAAGCCCTGTGGGGGCAAACACTATCTCCCGTGAGTCCCTGCGCTGGATGCCATCGCCTTTCTGCTTGCCGGGGAAACGGCGCAACATGGCTTTGATACGGGCCACCATCTCGCGCAGCGAGAACGGTTTCACGATGTAATCGTCGGCACCTCCGTCGAAAGCCTCGATTATGGAGTCCTCCCCGTCGCTCTCCGAGCAAATTATAAATGGAATTCCGGCTGTGGCAGGATCCATTTTCATTTCCCGGCACAAATCAAGCCCGGTATATTCCATCGACATGGCATCTGCTATGATAAGGCGCAAATCGGGATAATCGGTGACTATCACATCGGCAGGATCCGTGAAAACCGTTATGCCAAAACCCTCCGAGCCCAAATTGAATTTCAACAAATCGGTGATGTTTGTATCATCATCGATTATCAAGATCATACCTAATGGTCCGGTCGAGTACATATTATATGGCAATTGAAAGGGTTGCGGATGTGATGAGTTGAATTAATTTCGATGCAAATTAAACACTATTTAAGGTTGACTTAAAAATGTTGACACAATTTTGTTATATCATTGTCAAAAAATACTCCGCCTTTTAACTTTTATTAAGCAAATCATAGGTTGTATTTAAATTTATTAACATAATAATCTCCAAAAGACACCGGCTGCAATCATGGCTATGCCAACCACCTTGCATACTCTGCCGAGCAATTCCTGTTTCCTGTCCGACGGAATCTTTATAAACCGAGGCAGCGACAGCCAAATCAGCACGCCTGTTATTATCAACGGAATATTCATTCTACTTATACGCCTGATAAATATTCCGGCATCCGTCTTCAAGCAGGTCGAGCACAAGTTCAAACCCTTCGGCCCCTTCATAATATGGATCCGGCACATAATCGTAGCCACAACCTGCACGAAGGAAATCTGACATGGGCTTGAGTTTCGCCACAGCCTCTGATGTGGGTGCCATACGGCGCAAGTTGGCCATATTATTGGCATCCATACCTATTATAATATCGAAGTCGTCAAAATCCGGCTCACGCACCTGACGGCATCTGTGCACCAGGTCGAGTCCACGCCGACGCGCTGCCGAACGCATACGCGAATCGGGCAAATCTCCGACATGATAGCCGCCCGTGCCCGCGCTGTCAATGGTCCAGCCCATGGCACCTTCCGATTCGAGCACGCTCTTCATCACTCCTTCTGCGGCCGGCGAGCGGCATATGTTGCCCAGGCACACAAATAGTATTTTACGCGGTTTTTTCGGCTCGTCCATATCCATTACATTTGATCAGTTAGAAAACATCTACAAAATTAAGAAAAAAATCAGGTCTCCACAACACGACATTCTATTTTTTCCTTAATTTTGCATGGCTTAGCCGCCTGCTCGGCCCAATCAAATCCATCTCCATGAAACTCATCCGTATCATTTTGTCAATATCCATACTTCTCAATATCCAAGTTCGCGCCAACGACATTGAGCCTCTGCTGAAAAGGCTCGATGCTGCAATCGAGAACCAAAGCCCATATACGCAGGCAAAAGATTTGCGCATCGATTCTCTGAGGTCTACGCTCCTCATTGCCAATTCGCCCCGGGAGAGGTGGAATGCCGAGATGAACCTCCACGGCGAAATGTCAAGTTACAACCTCGATTCTGCCCTTGTCCACATCAAGGAGGCCGAAAGAATAGCCCGTGAACTTAACGACACATCCTGCCTTATAGATGCTATGATAAACCGTGCGTTCCTGTATAATACTTCCGGTGTGATGCACAAGGAGGCTTACGATATTTTCAGGGCATTGCCACGCCACCGGCTGGATTCAGCCTTGCTGTTCAACTACTACTGCCTCGGAGTGCAAGTCTATCGCAATCTGGCCATACACTCCTTCGACAACGACCTTAAAGCCGCATACACTGCTGAAAAGATGGCTTACAGGGATTCGGCAATAATGCTCGACCCGGGAAACGAAGTGCTCCTCGCCAACCGTCACATCGACCGAGGCAATTTCCACGCCGCACTCACGGCTCTGGGGCCGCTCACCCCCGACACCCTTTCCACACGGGATGCAGCAGTGAAATATAACATAATGGCACAGATATATGAGCAACAGGGCAACCGCGAGATGTGGCGCAAATACCTGACACTTAGCGCGATATGCGACATCACCAATGGTGTGCGCGAATATCTCTCATTACAGGCTCTCGCCAAAATGCTATACGAGGACGGCGACTACAACCGCGCCTACCGCTATATCCACCACAGCATTGCCGACGCCACAGCCTGCAACGCAAAAATGCGCATGCTTGAAATGAGCGAGTCGCTGCCTATTATCGACTCAGCCTATGAAGACGCTCAGCGAAGCGCGCGGCGCAGCCTGGCGATAACGTGTATCATAATCGGGCTTCTGGTAGTAATCCTCGGCATCAGCCTGATATATGCCCGTAAGCGGAATATAAGGCTGGCCGAGGCCAATGCCGAGCAGAAAATACTTAACGAACGGCTATGTCAAAGCGACACGATTAAAGAAGAATATATAAAACGATTCATGAACCTATGCCTCGAATACCTCGCTAAGATGGAACGATACCGCAACGAGCTAAATCGTGTCGCCGCCCGCCGTGACTTCGACGCCCTCTTTGACACGATTAAGTCTACAAGATACATCAACAAGGAAGTTGCCGACTTCTACGACAAATTCGACGAGGCATTTCTAAGCCTTTTCCCAAATTTTGTGGCAGACTTCAATAAATTGCTGCGTCCGGGCGAGGAAATTTCCACGCGCAAAGGCGAAGGGCTCAATACCGAACTGCGCATTTACGCGCTATTGCGTCTTGGCGTGTCCGACAGCGAGAGTGTATGCCGATTCCTGCGATGCTCGGCTTCTACCGTATACAACTACCGCACAAAAATGCGTAACAGAGCAATCAACCGTGACAATTTTGAAGCCGAAATCCTGAATTTATAATATTTAGCCATCTCCACACCATCTCCATTTTAGTCTGCACATAAAACACATAATTATTTATAATTCAATTATATAAACGCATTGTTTATCTACATTTATTTTACTATGTTGTGACAAATCGTCCATAATGCCATATCTTTGCACCAGATAGCATTCCTGACCTACGATATATTTCCTTAATCAATATCATCACAACGTAAAATAATGCAGAATTTAAACTCATTCTTATCCGGGCTTGCCCTGATTGCCGGCCTGTCTGCCACACCATGCATACAGGCCCAACAGTCGCTTTCGGCGCAATCTCCGACTGTGACCCAGGATTTCGATGCCATGGCAACCGGGCTGTCTCTTCCCGAAGGCTGGAAAATCGACCGAAACTTAAAGGCTCCGCGCACAGTCGGCTCGTTTTCCGACGCCTCGACATCTGTAATGTATGAAGGCGGAATAAGCCTGGCCTCCAATGCCAAAAACGGCACATGGAACTTCGGCTCGAGCACCGATCCCTCTGACCGGGCCATAGGCGGCCTCACCACCACTGTCGACAACGGCACCCGCTGCATCAACTTGATGACATCGCTCCGAAACGACGCCGATGTGGATGTCGAACGTCTGTCTATCTCTTATAATATAGAAAAATACCGCAATGGCGACAACCCCGCCGGATTCGCAATTCAACTTTACACATCGGCCGACGGCACCAGCTGGACATCGGCAGGCGATGACTTTTATACTAAATTCGACCCCGACAGCAAAACCCTTGGCGAAGAAGTAGTGCCAATCTCCACCACCGCGGTATCCAAAAAGAATCTTCTTGCAAATGTAGCCCCCGGCTCCACGCTCTACCTCGCATGGAACATCTCTGTGGCTACCGGATCATCTCCCAACAAAGCCCCCGGCTTCGCACTCGACGACATTGAGATTACCGCCATTTTTGCCGACCCGAGCGTTGAGAAACATTCCATCTTCGTTGAAGACCACACCGGCTGGGATGCTCTTGCAGTATACGCCTCCGGCGACGCGTTCGGCTCTTTCCCCGGCCTGACAAGCATTGGCTCTACCACCGTCAACGGAGTGTCATACAAAGTTTTCGAACACACAGCCAAAGGCAATGCCAATATAGAAATCAACAACACGGCCACAACACGCCTGCCCGCTGTCGCCATCAACGCGTCAACCGACAATTACATCTGCGCCACCCCGACAGAAGCAACTGTAATCGCCAACCCAGAATCGTACACCGGCTGGGTCGACCCTAATAAGCCTGTACATGTTCCTTCCGGAATCTACCTGCGTGGCGATGTAAACTCCTGGAGTCCGGTAGCAGAATGGGAATTCAGCGACCTGGGCAACGGCGAATATATACTCTACGACAAGACTCTCTCCGGAGCCTTTAAGGTGGCCGACGCCTCATGGTCTTCGGCGTGCAACTACGGTTCCAACGGCACCAACATCTTCCCCGACACACCCTATGCTCTCAAATCCGGCACCGACGACAACATTTCCTGTGGAAGCAATGTTTACGCCGCCTCTGAAATTCGCCTCACAATTGCAAACGGCTCTGCGTCTCTTTTTATAAAGAGCAACGACGACCCCACAGGCCTCACAAAAGTATACATGGTTGGCGATTTCAACAACTGGAACTATATGAACACCGACGGCGCCCTCACCCTCGACACCGCCGACGGCCTCTATAAAGGATTTGTGTCGATGCCCGCATCGGCCAACAGCAACCTCAGCCGCTGGCGCATCTACCAACGCCTCGGCATGGGCGGCGCATGGGGCGCATCCGGCGCCGACATGACTGCCTCATCGCTTTCCGGATCGCTTGTGAAAGGAAGCACTTTCAATGCCGCTGTGGCTCCCGGCTCCTATGACGTGACATTCAACCTCTCCACCGGCGAATACACCCTCACACTAAAAAGCGCGGCAGTGGCCGGCATGACACTCAACCCTGCCGAAACCGTGCTCGTAAAGGCTCTGCCGGAGAAAGTGAAAATCCTGTCGCTCAACAACTCTCTTATCTACTATAACGACCAGGACGCAATGTTCAACGACATTGCCCGCGCCATGGGCAAGGATGCCGTATGGACAAAACACACGCTCCTTGGCAAATCGCTCAACACCCACTGGGATGAAGGCGAAGGCCTCGCCGCCGACGGAACTCCTTCGGCCAAAATGCTCGTGCGTTCCGAGGCTTGGAGCCACATTATCCTGCAAGAACAGAGTGCCGTGCCCCGCACAAATATCGAGCAATTCCGCGCTTCCGTCAAGAAATGGATTGAATATATCCGTGCAAACTGCCCCAACCCCAATGCAATAATCATCATCCCCATGAACTGGGCCTACGGCAGCGACTGGGCCAATTTTACCGAATTCAACGCTCAGTTTGCCCGCAACTATCTTGACGTGGCAACCGACGCAGGCATCGTAATTTGCCCCGTGGCTTCCGCCTACCAGCGCATCTTCGAGGCCGAGGGCAGCGAAGGTGCAGCCAAACTCTTCCTCGACGACCGCCACCCCACCCCGAAAGCCACCTATCTGGCTGCCTGCATGGAGTACCAGCTGATTTTCAACGAAAACGCCTTTGCCATCAACTCCCATCCGGCATCCATCACCGATGCAGAAGCCGCCTCAATGCGTTCATACGCGTCGGCGACAATGAACCAATTTGTCAATCCCGTCAACCACCACAACCTCACCGTCGACTACTCCGCCCGTCTTTACGACGAATATGGCATCGACGTAGCCCCGTCCGAACCCTTCTCATTCTACGCAAACGACGGCGGCACATTCTCCGGCTCAAAATTCACAGCCAACGGCTCGCTCGGCGAATACACCATCACTGCCGCTTCCGGCCAATTCTCCCGTACAGCAAAAGTGCGCGTGGCCGAAGCAGAGACTGTGGTGATTACATATCCCGCGATCGAACTCAATAAGGACAAACTCAGCGCCGAAGAAAACTTCGATGCAATCGGCAATGCAGCCGAGGCTACTCTTCCCGAAGGATGGCGCATTGACCGCCAGACCGTGGCGCCCCGCACAGTCGGCTCTTACGGCGTGGCTTCTGAAAAGACAACATATGCCGGCGGTGTAAGCCTGCCCGCCAACGCTAAGAACGGCATCTGGAACTTCGGCGACACCCAAGGCTCCGACCGTGCCCTCGGCGGCATCACCACAGGCGTGGCCAACGGAACACGTGCAATCAATCTTTACGCCCACCTGCACAACAACGGCGCCAAAAACATCGAGAAACTCAACGTGGCCTACGACATTGAGAAATACCGCAAAGGCAACAATCCCGCCGGATTCGCCGTACAACTCTACTACTCTGTCGACGGTCGCAACTGGACCTCGGCCGGCACCGACTTCTACACAAAACTCGAGCCCGACGCCGCTACCGAAGGCTATGCCCAGGTACCCGGAGAAACCGTAGCCGTAAGCGCCACCCTCCCCGTCGACATCGAACGCGGATGCGATCTCTATCTGGCATGGAATATCTCCACAGCCTCCGGCGATGCCTGCAACGCCGCCATGGCCCTTGCCATCGACAATTTCTCTATCGCCGGTTCGCTTCCCGAAGTGCCCGTGGCCGAACATTACATCTACGTAATCGACAACACCGGATGGGCATCGCTCGGCCTCTACGCCTATGGCGACAGCGAATTCTACGGCGCATGGCCCGGCCAGATCGTAATCGACCAACGCGAAATCAACGGCAAAACCTACAAAGTGTTCCCCCTCGACACAAATACCGGCAACTACACGCTGATTTTCAATAACTGGAACAACGGCAAACAGACACCCGACTACTCCATCATTGCCAACCGCGACCACTATTTCGAAATTACCGAATCAGAAGTCAAGGAAGTAGATCCTTTCTCGGGAATCGACGATGTCAATGCCGATTTCAATGCAGATATTGAATATTACAACCTTCAAGGCATGAAAGTGGCCGAACCTCGCCGCGGTCAAATCTATATCGCCCGTCAAGGCTCAAAAGCCGCAAAAGTACTCTTCCGATAGTTTCTGAAACATATCCTGAATAAACCCTGCGCCCGGCATCTGACAAGATAGATGCCGGGCGTTTTTTTGCCCGATTTTCATCTTCATTTTGTCAAAACGGATATTTTTTTGTAACTTTGTAGCCTTAAAGGCATTATATACGGCGCTGCGGCCCCCTGCCCGACACCGGATATTATGCCCTGTTATGTGTATTCAAACGTTTTAACTTTGACAACCAACGATTTATGTCGATAGATAGAATTATCGCCGAGGCCGTGTCAAAAGCCGTGGCCCGGCTCTACAACGCCGACACCCCCGCCGGCGAAATCGTGCCCTCTGCCACCCGCAAGGAGTTTGAGGGCAATCTCACTGTTATGGTGTTTCCCTGGGTGAAACTCGCCCGTAAGGCTCCCGCAATGGTGGCCGAGGAAATCGGCCAATGGCTCGTGGAAAACGAACCCGCAGTGAAGGCTTTCAACGCCGTGAACGGATTCCTCAACATCGTGATCGAGCCTACATACTGGAACGCCGTGCTCTCTCATGTGCTTTCCACCGAAAACTATGGCATCACCAAGCCTGACGACCGGTCGCCAATGGTGATGATTGAATATTCATCGCCAAACACTAACAAGCCCCTCCACCTTGGCCATGTGCGCAACAACCTGCTCGGATACTCCCTCGCATGCATTCTCGAGGCCTGCGGAAACCGGGTTGTTAAAACAAATATCGTAAACAACCGCGGCATCCACATCTGCAAGTCGATGCTCGCATGGAAACTCTGGGGCGAAGGCGCCACCCCCGAATCGACCGGAAAGAAAGGCGACCACCTTGTAGGCGATTTCTACGTGCTGTTCAGCAAACGCTATTCCGAGCAGGTGAAGGCTCTTGTGGCCGAAGGCATGACCGAGGACGAGGCCAAGGAAAAGGCTCCGCTCATGCAGCAGGCCCGCGAGATGCTCCGCCTCTGGGAGCAGGGCGACAAGGAGGTATACGACCTTTGGAACATGATGAACTCATGGGTTTACTCCGGCTTCGACGAGAGTTACCGCCGCCTCGGTGTCGACTTCGATAAAATATATTACGAGTCCGACACATATCTCGAAGGCAAGGACAAGGTGCTCGAAGGCCTCGAAAAAGGCGTGATGTACCGCAAGGACGACGGCTCGGTATGGGCCGACCTCACCGCCGAGGGTCTCGACCACAAATTGCTGCTCCGTGCCGACGGCACCTCCGTGTACATGACACAGGACATAGGCACAGCAAAAATCCGCTTCGCCGACTACCCCATCGACCGCATGATTTATGTCGTGGGCAACGAGCAGGAATACCATTTCAAGGTCCTTTCCATCCTCCTCGACCGCCTCGGCTTCAAATGGGGCAAAGACCTCGTGCATTTCTCCTACGGCATGGTCGAACTCCCCAACGGCAAGATGAAGAGCCGCGAAGGCACCGTTGTCGATGCCGACTACCTTATGGCCGAGATGGTGAACAACGCCCGCTCTGTGTCGGGCGAACTCGGCAAACTCGACGGCCTCACTGCCGAAGAAATCGACGAAATATGCGAGACCGTAGGCATGGGTGCCCTCAAATACTTCCTCCTTAAAGTCGACCCGCGCAAAAACATGCTCTTCAATCCCGAAGAGTCTATCGACTTCAACGGCAACACCGGACCTTTCATCCAGTACACTCACGCCCGCATCCGCTCGGTTCTTCGTCGCGCACAAGCCGACGGCATGACCATTGGCGACTACTCTGCCGTTGAGCCTAACGACCGCGAGATCACACTCATCCAGCGTCTTGCCGACTTCCCCACCGTTGTATCCGAAGCCGGACGCCAGCTCTCGCCCGCGCTCATCGCCAACTACGCCTACGACCTCTGCAAACTCTACAACCAATTCTATCACGACTGCTCCATCCTCCGCGAGGAGAACGCCGACATACGCTCGCTGCGTCTCGCCCTCTCGGAAGCCACGGCCCGCACCATCCGCACAGCCATGAGCCTGCTCGGAATCCGGGTGCCCGACCGTATGTAGCATCAAGACAATGAGGACAAACCATCTCTCCTTTTAAACCATTTCCGCTCTTATTTGTCAAATAAATATACAAAACCATAACACATAATATAATATGGCATCTTATCCTCAATTCAATCAAAACGATTATCGCAACAACTACCAGCCCTATGCCGGCTCCGGCACATCCGTGGCAACAATGCCGTCGGTGATGCGCCGCGTTTACCTCAACATGACACTCGGCCTCTTGGTCACAGCCATAGTATCGCTTTTCTGCGCATCACAAGGCTTCGTATATTATATGTATACCCACTCGTGGGTAATGTGGGCGCTCATCATCGCCGAATTCGGCCTCGTAATCGGCATCAACGGCGCAATCAATAAAATCTCGGCAGGAGTCGCCACACTGCTGTTCTTCATCTTCGCGGCTGTCAACGGCCTGATGCTGTCATCGATATTCGTGGTCTACACCGGCGGCGCGCTTGCACGCACGTTCTTCATCACCGCAGGAACATTCGGAGCCATGAGTCTCTATGGCTATTTCACCAACCGCGACCTCTCCAAGATGGGCGGCATACTCACAATGTGCCTCATCGGCATGATTATCGCCATGCTCGTCAACCTCTTCCTCAAAAGTTCGACTATGGACTGGATTGTGTCTATTGCCGGCGTGCTCATTTTCGTAGGCCTCACCGCATGGGACACTCAGCGCATACGCCAGATCGCAGCCGTGACACCCGCTGAGATGACCGGCAAAGTTGCCGCCCTCGGCGCACTCACCCTCTACCTCGACTTCATCAACCTCTTCCTTTTCCTTCTCCGTTTCTTCGGCGGCAACCGCGACTGAAAATGAAACTAATCGAACTGAATATAACCAAGATAATCGACATTTGCCGAAACCACAAGGTAAAATCGCTTGCTGTCTTTGGATCTGTCCTCACAGACAGATTCAACGACAAAAGCGATATAGATTTCCTTATCGATTTTGAAAATGTTTCTCTTGACACGTTCGATTATGTTGATAATTTCCTCAGTCTTTTAGCATCATTGGAAAATCTATTGGGCCGAACCGTTGATTTGGTTGTAGGCGAAAGTATGCGTAACAAATATTTCATCCAGAATGTCAATCGCACAAAAAAAGTAATCTATGGATGAATATATTTTAAAATACCTCCAGGATGTGTTAGATGCAATCAACGATGTTGAGTATTTTTTCACAGACTATCCAAACAGATTTGATATTTTTGCTAAGGACAAATTAAGGATATGTGCGGTGGAGCGCAAAGTCGAAATCATGGGCGAGGCCATTAACAGGATTCTTAAACGCGACCCGGATTTTGCATTGCCAAATGCACGATCCATCGTCCAGACGCGCAATCGCGTAATACACTCTTACGACAAAGTGCCCGTTGAATTTCTTTGGGGACTTGTAACAAGACATATTCCCGCTCTAAAAAAAGACGTGGAGAGCATGATACTCCTTAACAGCAATGGTGCTGACAGTTAACTATAATTATCATCAAATATAACTTCCCTTATGAAAAAAATAATTGCCTGCATGATTATGGCATTTGCCGTGGCTTTCTCTGCCGCAGCAGCCGACATCGATGCAATCCTCGCTCCTTTCAACAAGGACCTGCCCGCTCAGTTCGGACCCGGCAACTCACTCGACAACGTTGAGGCCGTCGACAATCAGGTCATCTACAACTTCACCATCGACGAAGACCAGATAGCGTTCGCCACAGTAGAAGCACAAGCCGACATGTTCAAAAGCGTATTCGTGGCCGAGACTGTATCAAGCCCCGACAAGGACATGCAGGCACTGCGCAAATTCTGCATCGACAACAATTGGCCTATTATCTACCGTTTCAAAGGCACTAAATCGGGCAAGACTCTCGATATAGTCCTCGACGTGGACTCACTTAAATAACAAGAATGAAACATCAGCACATCTGCAAGGGCACCTGCTCACGAAGCATCGATTTCGAGATTGACGAACAAGGATTCGTACACAACGTATGCTTCAACGGCGGCTGCCACGGCAACACCCAGGGCATCGCCGCGCTCGTCGAAGGAGCGCCGGCCGCCGATGTGGCCGCACGTCTGCGCGGAATACGATGCGGCAACAAAGCCACATCATGCCCCGACCAGCTGGCTCAAGCCATCGACTCTATATAACCCGTCAATATATCTACAAAAATTGAACAAGACATCGATTAATGTTGCTATCGTTGGAGCAAGCGGCGCAGTCGGACAAGAATTCCTGCGCGTGCTCCGCGAGCAAAATTTCCCCGTGGGCGACTTGCGGCTTTTCGGCTCGCAGCGCAGCGCGGGGTCGGTCGTTGAATGGTGCGGCCGCAACGTGGTGATAGAACTACTTTCCCACGATTCCGATTTTACCGGCATCGACGTGGCATTCGTATCGGCCGGAGCATCAGTCTCAAAAGAATATGCCGAAACAATCACTGCCGGCGGAGCGTTGATGATCGACAATTCAAGCGCATTCCGCATGGACGCCGACGTGCCTCTGGTTGTGCCCGAGGTGAATCCCGACGACGCTTTCAACACCCCGCGGCGAATCATCGCAAACCCCAACTGCACGACAATACAGATGGTGGTCGCGCTCAAGCCCATCCACGACGTAAGCCCGATTCGCCGAGTGCATGTGGCCACATATCAGGCCGCATCAGGAGCCGGAGCATCGGCAATGGCAGAACTCGAAAGCCAGCACAGCGACATTGCCGCCGGAAAAGAGACAAAGGCAGAGAAATTTGTCGACCAGCTCGCTTTCAATGTCATCCCCCATATCGACGTGTTCGGCGACAATGGCTACACCCGCGAGGAAATGAAAATGCACTTTGAGACGAAAAAGATAATGCATGCACCGGACCTTGAAGTGAGCGCGACATGCGTGCGTGTGCCCGTGCTCCGCGCCCACAGCGAAGCCATATGGGCCGAGACCGAGAGCCCTGTAAGCGTGGAACGCGCACGCGAGGCTTTCGCCGGTGCAAAAGGCATAGTACTCGTCGACGGACACGGACCCAAGGAATACCCCATGCCCCTGCACATAGCCGGACTCGACCCCGTGTACGTGGGCCGTATCCGCGCCGACCTCGCCAACCCCCGCGGGCTGTCGTTCTGGGTTGTGGCCGACCAAATCAAGAAAGGCGCAGCCCTCAACGCCGTGCAAATCGCTCAGACCGTATTCCGCCTCTGATTCCCTCCCTCTCTCCCAAACTTCCCAACTCCCAACTCCCCAACTAAAAGAATGATAGTATTCGACCTCGACGACACTCTCTATAAGGAAATCGACTTCTGGCATTCCGGCATGAAGGCTGTGGCTCGCGCCTCAGCCTCAGCCAAGGATGCCCCGGGGCTTTACTCCCGGATGATGTCGGCCCCCGACCCGCTCGCCGATGCCATAACTGTGGCTTCCAATGAATCGGGCATACCTGAAAAGACGCTCGTCGACATCTATCGCTATCACCGGCCTGAAATAACACTCGACCCCGAGGCCGCCTATGTGCTCGCGTCGCTGCTGAATCGAGGAGAGCATATCGCCCTCATCACCGACGGACGCTCACGCACCCAGCGCGCAAAAATCGACATGCTTGGGCTCTGCCGCTTCATACCCTCCTCGCGCATCAGCATTTCCGAGGAAATTGGCGACACAAAAAATTCGTCGTTGCCATTCGATCGCCTGATGGCGCTAAACCCGTCGGAAAACAAATGGACCTACGTGGGCGACAATCCCGAAAAAGATTTTTTTCACCCCAACCGCCTCGGATGGTCAACCGTGATGCTTGGCGACAACGGCCGAAACATATTCTGGCAGTCGCTCGCACCCGCGGGAGAATATGCCGCCAAACACCACATTTCATCTCTCCTGTCACTGCTCGATTTGAAAATCTGACCAATAGATACATCATCTGAAAAATCATCACTCCTATGCTTGACAAAGATTCGAAAATATACGTCGCCGGCCATCGCGGACTTGTCGGCTCCGCAATATGGAACAATCTCCTCAGCCGCGGATACACCAACCTTGTAGGACGCACACACCGCGAACTCGACCTCCTCGACGGCGAGGCTGTCCGCCGCTTCTTCGACGAAGAACGCCCCGACGCCGTTGTCCTCGCTGCCGCCCACGTCGGAGGCATCATGGCAAACTCGGTTTACCGCGCCGACTTCATATACCAAAATCTTCAGATCCAGCAAAACGTAATCGGCGAGGCCTGGCGTCACGGAGTAAAGAAACTCCTGTTCCTGGGCTCCACATGCATCTACCCTCGAGAGGCTCCGCAGCCAATCACAGAAGACGCCCTGCTCACTTCGCCCCTCGAATACACCAACGAGCCCTACGCCATAGCAAAAATCGCCGGCCTCAAACTCTGCGAGTCGCTCAACCTCCAGTACGGCACCGACTATATCGCCGTGATGCCCACCAATCTCTACGGCCCCAACGACAACTTCCACCTCGAGAACAGTCACGTCCTCCCCGCCATGGTGCGCAAGATGCACCTCGCCAAACTGCTCCGCGCCGCCGACTTCGACGCTATCCGCGCCGACCTCACACGCCTGCCGGTGTCCGGCCTCGACGCTACCACAGCATCAGAGACGGAAATTGCCGACACGCTCGCCCGCTTCGGCATCTATCCCGACCGTCTCGAACTATGGGGCC